>JAAZIY010000155.1 GCA_012800625.1 Lentisphaerota bacterium | reverse complement strand
GCATCAACTCGATGCGCGGCTGGTTCCATTTCCGCGGCCTTGGCTTTCAGCCCGCCGAGCTTTTGAAGCCGGTCTTTTTAGTCAGCCTGGCCAGGCTGATGAGCAGTGAAGACTATGCCCCGGAAAGCAAATACGGCTTTTTCATATTGCTCTCGCTGCTGGCCGCCTGGCTGACTCTGCTGTTCTTGCAGCCTGACGCCGGCACCGCCATTATTTATACGCTGACCTTTTTCAGCATGCTGTGGACCGCGGGTCTGAGCTACGCGCAGCTGGCCTTTGGCCTGCTGAGCTGTGTTTTTGCCGCCCCGCTGGCCCTGTGGCGTTATCCATATATGCTGAAAAGGCTCGAGGCATTTTTCAGAACCAATCCGGAAAGCGTCCACACGCTGGGCTGGCACGCTTCGGTTATGAGCAAGTCTTTGCAAAACGGCGGCTGGTTCGGCAAGCTGTTTAGCGAGGACCCATATATGCTCAAGGTGCCTTACCGCAACAACGACTCGATCTTTGCCGTGCTTAGCGAGCAGCTCGGCTTCGTGGGAATGCTGCCCATCATACTGCTAAGCTACTGTTGGCTGGCTTATTGCTGCATGAAGGCAAGCAGATGCCAGCGCCGACAGGAGCAAGTGCTCTACGTTGGCTGCGGCGTTATGCTTAGCGCACAGGCATTTTTGCATCTGGCCGTGAACCTGGGACTCTTTCCAACCACCGGCATAACCTTCCCCCTCATCAGCTACGGAGGCAGCTCCCTCATGGCAAGCATGCTCATCGCCGCAATTGTCGACAGCATGAATATGCAAAGAGCAGACAGAAAAACAGGGGCAGGCAGCACATACCACAACATTAGTGTGACTTAGTGTGCCTTTGTGTGTCTTCGTGTCCAAGTTTCTACCAGACCAGCTTTTGGGCTGAGCTTGTTTCATGCTCGATTTCGCTTGTCCCTTACTACTCAGAGGAGTTTTTATGCAAAAAGTCATTGCCCTGGATATAGGCGGGGTCTGCATACAACTGCGACACAAGCAGTTTTTGTCAGAGCTGGGCTTGGCCAGCCTGCCTGAAGAGGTCCTTAGGCTCAACCAGGACTTCGAGTGTGGACACCTGCAGCCGGAACAATGGCTGCAGCAAAACCGCAGGCTGCTGCCGCAGATAAGCGGCATTTCCGACCAGAGTTTCTGGACCCTGTTCCGCTCCATCATAGGCCCGGAACAGCCCGGCATGGCCAGCCTCTGCCGCGCATGGAGTCAAGACGGCTATACCCTGGTCTTCTTCTCCAATACTTCCAGCGTGCACGCCGATGAGATCCAACGCAAAATCAGCTTCGCCAAGCTGATCTCCGACGCAGTCTATAGCTATGAGTGCAAAGCCATGAAGCCGAATCCGAAAATCTACCAGGACTTCGAAGACAAATTCGGCAGGCCGGTTTTATATCTGGACGATTTGCCCGCAAATGTGGAGCAGGGTCTGAAAATGGGTTGGAATGCCAAGCTCTTCGAGGGCGCGGAAAAACTGCAAGGCTGTCGCCCCTAACAGACCACGCCCAAAAATCAAATCGGACACTAAGAGGAAAGAGGAAAGAGGAAAGTGAAAAGCTGAAAACCTATTGCTGATTATATTATGCTGGTGTCCGAATATGATTAGCCTTTGGAGTATTATGGCGCAGCAAGCCAAACAAATCGACATGAGTTTTGCCGGCGACGAGCGCCTGGGCAGTGCCATGATGAAGGGGCGCTTCGGCTACTTCCTCGAGTGTGACAGCCCGCGCAGCAGCCAGTCCTTCAATGCCTCGATGGCACTTTTCAAAGAGCTGGGACTGGCCTTCCGCCAACAAGAGCAATTACAGGGCTGGCTGCTTAGCGACCGCGCTCTCTCAGAACAATGCCACGACCCGGCGCCGCTGGCCGAAACCCTGGCAAAGGCCTCCGACAAGCCGGTGATCATGGCGGTTTCAGGACGCGGCAGCGACCTGGAACGCTGCAAAAGCAGCCTGGCCGAAGGCAAAGCCACAGGCAGACGCGATTTCCTGGCGCTCAGCGGCGATCTCTCCGACCTGGAGGACGAGAGTGGCAACAAGCCCTACACTGACAGTGTTGATATCTTGCGCAGCGCCCGTAGCCAGGGCAAGGACCTGCGCCTGGGCGCAGTGGTAAACCCTTTCAAATACAGGCCAGAGGACCAAAGCCTGCAATACGCCAAAATGCTGCGCAAAATTCATGGCGGCGCACAATTCCTGGTGGCGCAAGCCGGCTGGGACATGAAAAAAGCACAGGAGCTGCAATGGTTTTTGCAGAAGATGAATCTGCCCATCGCAGTCATCGCCAGGGTATGCGTGTTTAGCCAGGAGGAGGCCAAGGCCCTGGCTGAAGGCTATAAAACCGGCATACACCTGCCCATACCTCTGGCCTGCCTGATACAACAAGACGCCGAAAAAAGCCGCGAGGAATTTATCGAAATGCAGCTGCTGCGCGCCGCCTGGCAAATCCTGGGCTATAAAAAACTGGGCTACGCCGCCGTGCTGCTCTCAGGCCTGCACAAGCCGAAAAACTGGGAAAAACTGCTGCACTACGTCGAAGAACTCGAAAAACTGCATCCCGACTATAACACCTGGCTGCAGCTCTGGAGTAAACAGTACGGCGAATTAAACTTCGTGCCGGGGCAAGACCCGCATTTCCTCTATCATGGCCTGCTGCAAAAAAACAAGCGTGATTTTGATCCCGAAGAAGACCCGGTGCAGGGCAGCGCACTGCCCAAACCCGCCTGGCAGGACCGCTGGCGCTATTGGCTGGGACAAAAGCTGGACGACCCGCGCAAAAACGCCAAAGCCTGGGACCTGCTGCGCCGGCTCTGCCGACTGCCAAAGGAAAGGCTGCAGGAGCTGAGGCCCTGTTTTTACCTGAATAATCAGCCCTGCCCGAAAAAACTGCGCTGGGGAGCCTGCGGCAACGCCGGCCCAGACGGACTCTGCGAAAACCGGCGGCAGCCCTGTTTCTTCCATCGCGTCCTGCATCTGGCCGCGCATACCAACAACTACCAGGACCTGGAAAGCGCCGCCGATTGAACCCGCACATTTGCCACAGCGCAGATATGGGGGAGAACATGAAGTCACACCAAGGTTTGATTAGCACAAAACCAGCCGCCGTAAGAGCGCTCCATGACAATGCACGAATTAAGCGAAGACCAGTTTTTTGCCCAGCTTTTCGCCAGGCTTACGGTACAGGACCGCAGCCTGGTGATAGGCCCGGGAGACGACTGCGCCGCGCTGCGCTGGCATGACGACTACCTCATGCTGCTGGCCGTTGACCAAGTCATAGGAGAACGGCACTACATCAGCAAAGGCCCGGAAGCCAGCGCGCCGCAACTGGCTGGCCGCAAACTGCTGGCGCGCAACCTCAGCGATATTGCCGCCATGGGCGGACAGCCCAGGCTCTGCCTGCTGAGCATGGCCTTCCCCCCACAGCGCGACCAGACCTGGCTGAAGGCATTCTACGAAGGCCTTGTACAATGCGCCGAACAATACCAGGTGGCCATGATAGGCGGCGACCTGGCCAAGTCGCCAAATGACGAGGTCGCCAGCCTAACCATAATCGGCGAAGTGCGCGAAAACCTGGTGCTCAGACGCAGCGGTGCACAACCCGGCGACTACCTCTGCATGACCGGACTGTGCGGAGACTCCTTCCAAAGCCAACACCACCTCAACTTCCTGCCGCGCTGCCAGGAGGGTATGTGGCTGGCCAACAACAAGTTTGCCAAGGCCATGATCGATATCAGCGACGGCCTGCTGCTCGACGCCAGCCGACTCTGCCGGGCCTCGCACTGCGGACTGGAGCTGCATATGCAAAACCTGCCCCTGCGCAACCCGCAGCGCAGCCTGCAAAAATCGGTCAGCGACGGAGAGGACTTCGAGCTGCTCTTTGCAGTGGCCCGCGAAAAACTGCCCGCCTTGCAAGAACAATGGCGCTTTGCCCACACGCCGCTCAGCGTCATCGGAAGCTTCACTGCTGACCCCGCCATCAAGGACCAGGACGGCAAGCCGCTGCCCATCGAGGGCTGGGACCATCTCCGAGACTGAGCCTGCAAGTACTCATTCATCATCTTAGCCATATATCTTTTATGCAATTTCTTAGCAGTGACAGTGAAGCCAGCCTGGCCCTGGGGCGCAAGCTGGCCGCCCTGCTCGAACCGGGCATGGTTGTGGCTCTGCACGGCGAGCTGGGCGCCGGCAAAACCCTATTTTGCCGCGGCATCGCCCAGGGCCTGGGATATACTGGCGCCGTCACCAGCCCAACTTTCACCGTGGCCCAGGAATACCCCCTGCAAAAAGGACGCTATCTATACCACCTGGACCTCTACCGCATACAGGACGAAGAGGCGGCGCTGGCTTTCGGCATAGACGAATTCCTCTTCGCCGACTATGCCCTCTGCCTCATCGAATGGCCCGAAAGAATCACGGCACTGCTGCAAAACCAGCAGGCACTGCTAACAATCAATCTGTATCACCACAGCGAAGAAGAACGACGCATCGAGCTGCCAGACCAGCTCGGTGAGCGCCTCATCGGGCTGGGACTGCCCGCAAATATCGAAATTGTCAAAGACTAACGAAACGGAAAGCGCGCTAAACACTGAAAATTTGCTCTGGCTTAGTGTGTCTTCGTGTGCCTTAGTGTGACTTAGTGTCCAAATTGCTAATTAAATAAAGACCTGACATGATTTTTGCCGCACTGGACTGTTCTTTTGGCTGCTCGCTTGCTGTCAAAAACAGAGAGCATATTTTGTTTGCCGAACACCTGGCTCTGCTTGGCCGTGAAAGCGACCGGCAGATGGCGCCTTGGCTACAGCAGAGCTTTGCCGCGCTGGGTCTGGACATCAGGCAGGTCGCCGGCTGGAGCCTGGGGCTAGGGCCGGGCAGCTTTGCCGGGCTGCGCTGCGGTATCGCCCTGGTAAAGGGAGTCTGTCTTGCCAGCCAGGCTAGGATACGCGGCCTGCCTAGCAGTTACGCCCTGGCCGCCGCCTGCAGCGAGCTGCCCCCAGGCACTAAACTCGGCGTGCTGCATGACGCGCGCCAAGGACAACTCATATTGAGTACTTACCTGCTCGAGGCCGGAATGCCGCCAAAGCAGCTGTCCGAACCTTGCCCATTATTCCCCGAAGAGCTGCTGCTGCCGGAAAACCGCTGCCAGGCCTGGACCGCATTGGCAAAACAAACACTGCCCAGCCTGCCGGAGGAAATCGAGGCCGGCTTGCAAAGACAGCCCCATGTACCGGCCCTGCCGCTGCTGCAGGCTGCGCAAGAGCAGTTTCCCTGGCCGACTAGCCAAACAGAGCTAGCCCAGGCCTGCGAGCCGCTATATGTGCGCCAGGCGGTCTTCGTCAAACCAGCCGAACTTAGACCGAGTCCAAAAAGCCATTGAACCACTAAAACACACGAAGGGGGGAGGACACGAAGACACACTAAGGTAGACCCCATCCAAAAAGCCATTGAACCACAAAGGCACACGAAGGGGGAGGACACTAAGGGACACGAAGAGACACAAAAGCACACGAAGGGCTTATGCGGCGCCTGCGGCGTCGCATAAGCCGCTTGCCCGTTTTGGTTTGTTGGGAAAAGGGAACCGGACAAAGCAGAAAAACTCGATGAAATTGTATAAAACCGCAATTTTTCTGCTAAAATTCTAATTTTAGACAAAAAACTACTTGGTGTGTCTTAGTGTAGCTTCGTGTGTCTTAGTGTCCAAAATTCTGCCGGGCTACCTTTTTGGACGGGGTCTAAGGTACACTAAGACACAAAAAATAAAAGAGGAAGCAGACTAAGCAGGCAAACTACAATTGCAAGATTTCAAATTGCATCGCTTTTTAGTATGGCGCTACGTGTCGCCGCTTTCAGCGCTGCGAAGACCCTTTTTCCTTATGAAGTTATATATTAGTAAATAAATCATACACCTCGAACGTTTATTCTTTGTGCTTATTCGCCAAGACCGCACTGCCTTCTTAAGATTTTGTTTCTTCTCCAAAACGGTTGATCTTATGAGACATTCCACTCTGCTCCTGGGGCTTTGCCTGCTTTTCATCGCCAGTTCCTGTCAACTGTACCGCACACCGCTGCATCTGCACGAGGCCGGCAGCTCGCCGGAGGAAGCCATTATCCAAACCCGCCAGGACCTGCATGACATGGAGCAGGCCAACGCCGCCGCCAGGCGCTTTGAAGACATACGCAAAAAAATCGAGGAGGGACGCCTCGAAGCGGCAGAGAAGGACCTCATTCTAATACAAGCGCTGCCAGGCTACGAGGAGCAAAAGCAGACCCTGCAAAAACTCATAGCCAATGCCAAGGCCGAGTTCAGCGAAAAAAGCAAACTGGACTTAAGCCGGCAAAGCATGCTTGACGAGACCAATCAGAAATATGTGCTGCCCGACAGCTATGGCAAAGTAATGGTCATAGACGCCAACCTGGCACCTGTGGAAATGCCCACCGGAGCAATGGAGGAGCTGGTCAACCGCAGAATCTCGGTGCACATGGACCAGGCCGGCATCAAAGAACTGGTGCAGGTGCTCAGCAGAGAAGGGCTTAACGTGGTCGCCGACGAGGCCCTCGAATCGGACAAAAAGCTGAGCATCAGCGTCAGGGACGTACCCCTCAAAGAGCTGTTTTCCTACATCGCCAGAAACATGGGCGTCGCCTTCCACCTGGGCGAAAACCTGGTCTGGATCACCGAGGGCGAAAGCGGGGGCGGAGCAAAGCTGGAAACCCGCATTATACGCCTGCGCCAAGGGATTATACCAAAAGTGCCGGAGGGCAGTGTCGCGCCAGGCTCGGAACTGGGCGACCTGGCCACCCCCAACGATGAGGAGGACAACGACCTCGAAGAGGCCCTGGAGACCTTCCTGGCCGGTAGCCCGGAAGGGGCCGCATTCCGACTCTTTCGCAACCGCAATATACTCATGGTGCGTGACAGCAGAGAGAACCTGCGCCTGATCGAGGACATGGTGCGTGAACTCGACCAGCCGCCCTACCAGGTGGTCATCGAGGCGAAATTCATCACCGTCTCACAGGATGACCTGCGCGACTTGGGCGTGGAATGGACCAAATACTCCGGCGGCAGAGCCGCCGACACCGACACCGCCAATCCCCTCAGTCCGCGTGGCAAAGGCGCCTTGCAGGTCAGCGATTTTTTGAGCGAGCTGGCCGCCTCGGCCACCGCCGCCGAAGTAGGCACCAGCTCCCTCACCCTGAGCGGAGTCATAGGAGACCGCACTTTCGATGTGCTTATCAGCGCCATTGAAAAGCAGAACTCGGCCACCACCCTTAGCGCACCGCGGGTCACCGTGCTCAACAACCGCACTGCCAGGCTGCGCAAAGGCGACAAGTACTATTATTTCGAGGAGTATGACGTGATTACCCGGGACCTTGGCGACGCAGGCAGGTCTTACATCCTGGCACCCACCGGCAAGCCTGCCGAGCTGCCCGTGGGCATTACCTTCGATGTGAAAGTCAACATCGGCAACAATGGCAAAACCGTGCTCCTGGGCCTGAAGCCGGCTATCCTCGAATTCAAGGGCTGGGAAAATTACCTGGTGGGCAAAAGCAGCGACAGCGACGACGGCAGCAACAGTAGCAGCGACAGTGACAGCGACACCATGACCCCGATCAAATTGCCGCGCACGCATGAACAGGTGATTATGACCAGCGTGGAGGTCAACAGCGGCGAAACCGTCATCCTGGGCGGGCTGATCAACAACACCAAGACCAACAATCAGAAAAAAGTCCCCTTCCTGGGCGACCTGCCCCTGCTCGGAGCACTCTTCCGCCGCACCGAGACCAGCTCGATACCAACCAACTTGCTTATCTTTGTGACCGCCAACGTGGTCAGCAACAGCGGAGAATATCTGCAAGTGCAATAAGCGGGCGGCGACTCTTAGACCACGCGGGACAAACCGAACCGCGTCCAGAAAGCTGAACAGGCAGGTTTTTGGACACTAAGACAGCGCCCTCCGTCTCCTGGTTTTCTCATACTGCCAAAGGCATTTTCATACAGTTTCTATGCAATGGAAAAACAATACATCTGCCCTGGGCCTTGACATAGGCCAGAATGAGGTCAAAGCCATACTCCTCGAGCGCCGCGGCGGCGCTGTGCACATCAGCCGGCGCGAGACTTTTTCGCTTTGGGAAGAAGGCCTGCTTGATGAAAAGGAGCTTTATGCCAGCCTCAACAAATGGCTGCGCGAGCAGAAGCTCTTGCACTACAGCAGCTGCGTCGGCCTGCCGCAGTTTCTCACTACTCCGCAGATCAGCGATTTTCCGCCGGACCTGAATGCTGACACTCTAAAGACCCTGGTGCGCAACGAGACCGCGCAGCTTTCCGGGCTTTCCGACGAGCGCTTTATCTATGACTACCAGGTCATGGCTCCGCTTTTCGGGCGCAAAAACCCGGTTCTCATCGGTATCTGCCGCGAGTCCGCGGTGGAAGAGCAGTTTGAGCGACTGCGCGGCATCGAGGTCAATGTGCAAGACATGGGGATGAACGGCATTGCCCTGGTCAACGCCTTCTATCATCTGCAGCCCAAGGAGAAGGAAAATCCCGCCATACAAGTGCTGCTGGACCTGGGCAGCGAGAACTCGACCCTGGCCGTAGTTGCCCGGGGACAGCTCCTGTACATCAGCAGCCTTATGTTCGGCTCGCGCCGCTTTAGCGCACTGCTGGCCGAAGAGCTGGGCTGCAAGCTGGAAGAGGCCGAAAGACAAAAATACGGCTATAAAGCCGACTGGCAAAACCCGGAATGCGCCCTGCTGCCCGCCGTGCAGCAGCTGGTAAACGAAATGAGCGCCGCCCTGGAACACTGGCGGGAGTCGGAGTCCGGCGAGCTGCACAGCAAGCCATTGGGAAAAATCTGGCTGGCCGGCGGCGGCGCACGGCTCTGGGGACTGAACGCCCAGCTAATTCGCGCCTACTCCTGCCCGGTGGAACTGCTGGGGCTGCGCGAGAGTTCGACCCAAGAACCCGACCCCACCATGCTGGTGGCCCTGGGCCTGGCCCTGCAAGGCATAGGCGAGGCCGACTGCAATATTTCCCTGATCCCCGAATTGTTGCGCTGGCAGCAAAGCAAAATGGCGCGCCTCTCCTATCTGCGCGCCTCCGCCGCCATACTGATAAGCTCAATCCTGGTCTTTATGCTCTGGTTCTTCTTCCATATCAGGAATGAACAAAATCAAATGAACAGCAAAATCGATGAGCTGAGCCGCTGCACTAGCCTGCTGCCCAGACTGGAAGAGGCGCAAAGGCAGATAGGCTTCTATCAGATGATGATGATACCGCTGGTCGAGGCCGGCAGCCGCACACAGAATTTCTTGAATACGCTGCAGGAGCTGCAGCAGGCCATGGCCATATCGCCGGAACAGGTGGACGGCTGGTGCATATATGTGGCCGACTATCAAAGCTACATGGACTCCGCTAAAATCGTGCCGGAGAAAAAGGAGGCCGCCGCTACACCGACTAGACGCGAGCCTGGCTTGTTTAGCGCCGCCAAAACAAGCACCAATGAGCCAGAGGAGGAAAACAAGTTCATCCCGGTGCTGAAAATCCCACAGCTGGAAAAGATGATCGCCGGCGGCTACAGCGTGGTGCCACCCCAAAAAGGCAAATTCGAGGCCACCAAGGAAATCCTCGACAAGATAAACGCCAGCGGCTTCTTTGCCGGAGCGGACTGGTTCAGTGAATGGGATGAGACCCACAGCTTGAAAATCTTTAAGCCCTGGCTCGACATAGTGCCACAGAATAACAGCAAGAAAAAAGACCAGATCAACTACTACGATTTCCGCATACAGCTGCCTTTTGCCAAACAAGCTGTCAACAAGCCGCCGCCGGAACCGCCAAAACCAGCAAGACGAAGAAGAAGATAAAAGTTTTAGCAGTGCATAGGACAACAAAAGGCAAAGCCAGCAAATGCGTCTGCATCAGCGCGCCTAACTGAAACCTGAAAACCGACCAGCGATGACTTACCCCTATAAAAATTGGCCAGCCCCCTGCCGCAATGTGCTCATGCTCTGCATTGCCGCCTGCATTGCCGCGGTTTTAGTCTTCCTGCTGCTCTTGCAGCCCAAATGGCGAGAGCTGCGCGAGGCAAAGGCCGATTATGCCGCAAACGAGAAAAAACTGAAGGACTCGCCCTGGCCCAGAGACCCGGAACGCCTGCAAACCCTGCTGAGCACATACCAGCGCAGCCTGGGCAGCGCCAGACAGGCGGGACTGAAAAAACTTGCCGAAGACTCGCTGAAACGTGCCGGCAGCCAATTTGAGGACAAGATCAACTTCGAGTATGGCGACGCCGCCCTGTTCATCAGCAAGGCCTCGCAAATCGAGTACAAAGACCAGTACGACCGCATGTACTCAAGCCTGCAAAATAAACGCATCTATCTGGACCAGTATGTCTTTGGCATGGATGAAACCACCGTCGAGCCGGAAAAATACAAGATGCTGCTGAAAATCTGGACCGCTGACAAGCTGGTTAATCTGGCCCTGCAGCATAAATTGCGCATCTGCGTGGATAACAGCATACGCACCGGCCCGCACAACCAGTTCTATGCCGCAAAAATCAGCGTGCTGCCTGAAAAAGCCTATGTCTTGGATGAAGACGACAAGCAGCCATATCTGCTGGAGTTCCCGGTGCGCATCACTGTGCGCTGCTCCTTGAACGACTTTCTGCAGTTCTGCGCCGCCCTGCAAAGTGAACCTGATTTCTTCCCCATGCAGCAAATCGAGATCTTAACCGATGTCTCCCGGGGAGGAGTCCTGGTCGATGAAGACAACAACCTGGTGCTAAATCAATTGGAGATCACTTTCGTTTGTTCGTCCTTCTATCAGCCCAGCGCTACAGGAACTCTGAAACCTAGCCAGAAAAGCAGCCTGCCAACCCTGCCTAGGGGAGCATGACAGTCACACAGGCCGGCCAAAGCTTTAAAAAAAACTTAATGTGTCTTAGCGTGTCTTAGTGTCCAATTTGCCATGAAACGATTTGAAAAAGCACTGGAAGAATGGGAAAAAAGCCTGCTGCTCCTCAGCGCGGTTCTGGCGGCCTTTTTCTTCGTTGTCCTTTTTTGGCCCGGACAAAAGGAGGGCAGTGTCGCCAAGGCCGGCAATCTGCCCTCGCTGCCCAAGTACATAGAGGTGGAAAATGAAGCCTACTTGCAGGCCCCCAGCCTGGAAAATATCGTCAACCCCATGACTTTTCGTAAAAAACTGCCGCTGACTCAGGCCTTGCTTGACAAAAAAGTTGTCACCAAGAAAGACCCGCCCAAAAAGGACCCGCCCAAGAAGGAGCCGCCAAAACAAGTGGTCGAGACCAAGAAAAACCCGCCCCCCAAGCCGCCGTCCAGAGTCATAGACCTTACCTACAGAGGAATTTATAAGGGCCTGCAGAATGAGCCTATGGCTTTTGTTCTGGCCAGTGACACGGCCAGCAAAACCAGGGACTCCAGCCTGGTTCTAAAAGAGGGCGAACGTATATTTGAGCTGTTCAAGGTACTCTCCTTCGATGAAGAGCTTATCAGTGTGGAGGACCTAAGCCTGGACGACAAGGACAATAGAACCTTTACCATCAACCGAAATAAGAGTGTTAAATTCACCCTGCGGCAATAGTTATTGGCATTATAGCCTGTGCGCTCAGCCCTGCCGCTACCCATCACGCGCCATCATTTACGATAAT
>JAAZIY010000018.1 GCA_012800625.1 Lentisphaerota bacterium | reverse complement strand
CTCCTTTTCTTGAATTACGGACAGGGAATTACAGTTACATAAGACAAGAAAAGCCCTGTCTAGGTTCCAGGTTGGACATGAAGCTTCGTGTGTCTTAGGAACTATGAAAATTTAAATTGTTAAAGTTGAGTTGTTTCTGGGCAGTATGTACAAGAAAAACCCGAATATACCCTATGGAAGAAAGCGAATCTGCTCAGCAAAGTTTAACAATTTATTTTTTCATAATTCCTTAGTACCGGTGCGCAACACTGATACGCTACTTTTATGCGATTTGTTGTGTTGGATACAGAGCTTGGAGCGTCTTATGTCTTGCTGGCGGGGCGCGAAGCGCTACTCTTAATCAGGTCGGCAGTGGCGCGAAGCGCCATGTTCTGAGGTGTACCAGTGCCCTGCCGTGTGCTGATACTGGTACTGTGTCATGTGCTGACACTGTGCCGTGTATCACTGCTGCACCTTATGTCATGCTTGGAACTATGAAAATTTAAATTGTCAAGTTGAGTTGTTTCTGGGCAGTATGTACAAGAAAAACCCGGATAAACTGTATGGCAAGAAAGCGAATCTGCTCAGCAAAGTTTAACAATTTGTTTTTTCACAATTCCTTAGTGTTTAAAGTTCTGACTGTTCCTGCAGATAGAGATGGCACTCTTGCAGCCTGGGTCTTTTGAGCAGTTCCTGGAAGCAGCGGCTGTCTGGCCCCAGGAGAGCGGCGCAGAAGCGCAGCAGAAACCCGTTTGGCGCGCTAGCGCTGGCCGGCTGCGGCTCGGCCAGGTCGCGCAGGAAGCGTAGTTTTTCCAGCTTGCTGAGAGGCGGGGCCTCTTTGCCTAGACAGCCCTGACGGATATGCAGCAGCAGAGCCGGGTTGGCCAGCAGACCTCTGGCCGGAGCCAGGGCATCGACGCCGCATTGCTGCCGCATGCGCAGCGCGTCTGCCGTCGTGAATAAGTCGCCGCTGCCGAGTAGGGGCAGCTCTGGCAGCAGCTCACGGGCCAGTTTGAGCCGCCGCCAGCCTTCGGGGACGGGTTTATACATCTCGCTGACGCAGCGATAGTGCAGGGTGACAAAGTCCGGCGCGCCCGCGCGCACTGCGGCCAGTATGCCGGGCAGCTCCTCAGGGCTGCTAAAGCCGGCACGGATTTTGACGCTGATGGCTTTGCCCGGGCAGCTGGCGCGCATGGCCAGGAGGGTGTCGCGTATCCAGGGTGGCTCTTGTAGTCTGGCGCCGCCGCTGCCGTTGCCGATAACCGTGGCGCTGGGGCAGGAGCAGTTGAGGTCGACGCAGAGGCAGCCTATGGCGTGCAGTGCCTGGGCGGCGGCGGCAAGCTTGGCGCTGGAGCAGCCCATGATCTGGGCGATCACCGGCAGGCCAGTATCCAAGTACGGTTTTAGCCAGTTGCGTAAACGCGAGGGCCTGGGCACGGCGGTGGAAATGCGCAAAAACGGGGTCCACCAGCACTGCACCCAGCCTCTGCTGCTCATGGCACGCAGAAAGCTGCCCTCAGTCACGCCGTGCATAGGCCCGGGTAATATGCGGCAGGGGAGGCTTTGGCCGGAAGACAAAGGTAGAGCCTGAAGTAAATGGGCGGCGGAGTGGCTGGCGGGCATAAAACTGTTTTGTGTCTTAGTGTGTCTTAGTGTCCAAAATCCTGCGGTCACTTTTTTATCTGCCGCTGAGTTTGCGCAGGGCATAGGCCAGGTAGGGCAGGGGGGATTTTGGGCTGTGTCGCCTGGCAATGGCGAGGGTTTCTTGGCGTGCCGGACCGCGGTTGCGGTTGGCCATGCCGCCGCCCTCCATGTTGACCAGGATATCGCCCAGTGCCAACCAGGGAACCCCGGCACGATGACAGCGCCAGACGAAATCATAGTCGGCGGCAATGCTGTAGCGCGTGTCATACAGGCCTAGGCGGCGGTAGAGCGAGGCCTTGAAAAAGCTGCCTGGATGCGGCCAGGGCATAAGCAGGGGCAACAGACAGAGGCAGCGCGGTGCAAGCAGCTTTTGCCCACCCTGGGGCAAATGCAGCCTGATGGGACAGACCAGCGCCTCGATATCCGGGTTGTCGGCAAAGCTCTCATGCACTTTTTGCAGGCAGTCCGGCTCGTACCAGTCATCGCTGTTGAGCAGGGCGACGATATCGCCTTGCACCAGGGACAGCGCCTGGTTCCAGGCCGCGGGGATACCGGCCTCGCCAGGCACTCTTTTTTGCTGCACTATGCTGGCTTTTATGCCAGCCGCTTCGAGGCGCGGCAGGTTTTCCTCCAGCAGCTTCATGGTCTGG
>JAAZIY010000003.1 GCA_012800625.1 Lentisphaerota bacterium | reverse complement strand
TAGTAAAAGCAGGCGTCCGGGGTCTCCGAGCTGAAGCTCACAGTGGCGAAGTCGGCAAAGTCATCCTGTTGCAGGGTGAGCTGAGGGGCGGCGGTCATTAACTGGTATGAGGCTCGGTAAACCGCCGCGCCTATCTTGTTGTTGCCCTCGTAGGCTATGGCGTTGACTGTGGTGTTTTTGTCGATGACAATAGGCTGCTCGGGGTCGTAGAGCGGCGAGTTCAGGTTGGGCAGGCTGCCGTCGGTGGTGTAGCGAAAGCTCACGTTGTCATAGTCGCTTTCGATATAGATATATTGCCAGTTGTCAAAGGCGGGGAACTGCTCGGGGTCCGGCTCGAAAAAGAGTATTTGCATATCCTCGTCAGGCTCCCAGACAAAGCTGTCCAGCCAGGCTTTGCTGTAGAGTTTTTCGCCGTATTCCTTGTCCAGCTCGAGCTTCTCATAGAATTCGTCGTCTGGCCCCAGTATGGCGAAGACCGCCTCGTTGGTATAGGTTTCCCCGTCGAAGTAGACCTCCTCCTCCAGCCACCAGTCGGCGCCAGGCTCGACAAAGTCGTCGAGTATGTCGGAGTCCTCCCAGAGGCAGTCCTCCTCGTAGTTGCCCAGATGCAGGCAGAGCGCCGAGTCATTGTAATAGTCCAGCGAGACCTGG
The DNA here is from genome assembly GCA_012800625.1 of Lentisphaerota bacterium. Taxonomy (GTDB): domain Bacteria; phylum Verrucomicrobiota; class Lentisphaeria; order Oligosphaerales; family Oligosphaeraceae; genus JAAZIY01. Next base: position 7,701 of record JAAZIY010000003.1, on the reverse strand, counting down.
TAGCGGAAATGCAGTGTGCCGGCACCCTGCACCTGGAAGCGGAAGCTGTTTTGCTTTTGCGGCGTTCCTCTGCCGGGCGCCTTGCCCTCCAGGTAGGTGTTGCCCACCGAGGGCACATTTTTGATGTTGACCCCGGAGACAGTGCCGGTCTTGGCCGACCAGTCGCCGTCGGAGTTGAAAAAGGTGATTCCGGGCGGGTTGTCCAGAGCCTTGGCCAGGTTGGCGGCGCTGATTTTGGCCTGCAGGGAAAAACCGTCCAGCAGTGCCAAAGACAAGGCGGCAAACAGCACAGCGAGTTTGAGTGGGCAATGTCGCATGGGTATATATTCCTGTGTCAGAGCATAATTTCAGCGTGTGAAAGGGCCGGGCTTGAAAAAGCCAGGTGAAAGTGTTATAATATATACTGTAAAGCGGCGAAGAAGAGCAACAAAACGGGAACTTGCCGGCCAAACGCGGAGACGAGCGCTTTTCGCTTGAGCTGCTACACTGATCGTCGAGCGCAGCCGAAATTTTAAAAAAAACGCATTTCGCCTTGCATACTGCTAAATGCGGTATACTTTAATAGCGTACCTAGACCCCGTCCAAAAAGATCATAACGCCGAAAGGCCGTTAGTGGCGCCCCTACAGGGCGCCGGATTCGGGGGGGATCTTTACCCAGGGTGGCGCTCGGCTCCTGCGGAGCCTCGCTTACCCTGGGCTACATTAGGTTGCCCCTTCGGGGCACCGTGTGACAGATTCTCAAGAAAAAATTGAAATTTCAGCAGTAAATTTGCGTTTTTCATGCGATTTCGTCAGGTTTTTCTGTTTTGTTGAGATAAAAACAGATTGTTCGAAATCTTGCAATTGTAGTTTGTCTGCTTAATCAGCTTCCTTTTTTTGTGCTTTTTGTGGTTCATGGGCTTTTTGGACGTGGTCTACCTAGAAGAACCGTTGCTGAGTGAGAGGGCCGCAAAAACTGCTTTTTTTGATTCAGACCGCGCTTTTTCAGCTAAAAACCCGAAAAAACTCTGCTTTCGGCTTTGACTTTTCTGTAGACGGTGTATATTGTGTAGTTGTTCAAACAAGTGTTTTCCAGTTTTTCATACTATGAGTTTTTCAACTTTGCTTAATAAAAAGCGAAAGGAGGAGAGGTTAGTTAGACAAAATTAATTTTGGGACTTTTGTTTTTTGTTTAGGGGTCATCATTTGATGGCCGGGGTGGTAAGAGAGATCAGTTAAGAAATAAGTAGAAGGAATTACAATGAAAAAATTTCTAGCAGCGTTTTTAATTTGTGCCTTTGGCATTAGCGCCATGGCATCCAGCGTAGTTTACAACTACAAAGCCAGCTTCAAGCGCATCGATCCTGTCTACAAGGTGCGCACGATACAAGGCGAACACGGCAAGCAGAAGGCCGTCACCGAGAGCTACGGCGTCAAGAAAGACACCATCGACGGCTTTGTTGTCCTGCCGATTTGCACAGAGTGCGAAGGCGATCTGGAGTCTTCAGTTGAAGATTTCAACGGTGTTGGCTATTTCACTCGTAAAGGCGACAAGCTTTCCAAGAAAGCTAACCTCCCCTTCGTGCTGAAGACCGAAGTTTGGGCTGAGGCGGCGATTTTCGGCAAAAACGCCTATATTGTCGGTTATCCTGAAAACGGCAATCCCTCTGACATCAAGCAACTCAAGAGTGCTTGGATGGGACTGAGCTTCGGCTTCCCCGGCGCCGGCGAAGTTGACCCCAACACCTTCATCGACAGTGGACTGCTCATCAAGCAGGCTCCCGGTGAGCAAGTCTGGTACGGCTTCCTGGGACTGGACAACTACCTGGGCGGCTATGTTGACAACGCCGGCTTCGGCACAGTCAAAGTCGTCAGCCACAGCGAAGCTCCCAGCCTGGGCTTCTGTGACGCTGATCCGGGTAGCTCCTACAGCTGCCAGGTCATCAACAACGTCTCCGGTTCCACCATTGGCTGGGCCGGCTACGAAGGCCTTTGCGGAAACACCCCGATGTGGGATCTCTGCTCTCCTGACGAAGAGCGGATGGTTAAGTATGCCCCCATCGCTGGTACCTGGTCTCTGAAGTACAACAAGGCCCTGAGCGATGTTAACGATGACGCCAAAGAAGACGCCATCCTGAAGAAGCTCAAAGCCAGTGCTGCCGATATCATCGAGTTCGAGTTCGAGATCGAGGCACAGTAAGTTAGCGTCAAGCTTGCGGGCAGGCAAACCCGATGAGTTTCCGGCTTGTCTGCTCATAGCCTAGCACTTAAGGGGAGAGACCAGTTTTTGGTCTCTCCCTTTTTTTATGCTCAACATTATTCATTAATTTCATTGTTTGAGTCTTCATGCAACTTAAGCGTGTTTGAGCGGTCTAACTGTAATCACGCAGCGATAAACTGCTCGCTTTTCACATTGTTTTAGACCAATCATTTCCGAGCATCCGTTAGTTTTATGCATATAAGAATTAAAATCCTGCTGGCTATATTATTCCTTGCGTTTTTGTGCTTGACGGTTTTTCTTAGAAGGCCAGGGACTGAAAAGGCACCTGAGGCAGAGCGGCTGGACCCGACTGCTAGATCCACAGAGCACGCTCGTAACGAGCAGACAGGTAATTTCCCAACTGCGGCAAGCCTAGCTTTGTCCAAGGCTGAACAGGCTGATTTGGACGAATTGCAGGATTTGTTAGATGACGGAGACAGGCAGCAAGAAAGCCTGGAGAAGGCCTTGAGTATGACCCGTGCCAGCTCGCAGGATCAGCAGTTGGCAGCCGTGCATGCATTGCGCTGGTTAGGGGGCAGGGAAGCGATTAAAGCCTTGATACAGTTGCGCAAAAACTCTTTGCCTCTGGTGGCCGAGCAGGCCGGCGATGCTTTGGCTCATTTGCTGGCCGAAAGCATGTACAGCGGCGGACTAAGACCGGCAGGAGCTGCCAGTACAGTCTCAGGCGGCAAGCAGGGCAACGAAATCCAGCCCGCTGATAAAGAGGCATCTGAAGACCTTTTTGATGTCGATGACCTGGAAGATGAACCATCCTTTTCAGACATCTTTGCAGACCAAAAGTTCGACGCCAAGCTTTGGGAGGAGGCCATCAGCGAAGCGCCTACACCGGAAGACCGTGATGAGCTGCTGATATTGCTGTCAACCTTCCCTAGCTCCGACAGCGTACCGGTATTGCTGAATATGCTGGAGTCCGGCAACGAGGAATTACATGCCGCCGCACTGGAGTACCTGGAGTTTGTCACCTTTGGAGCGAAGATCAGCAATCGTCAGGAGGCTGAGGACTGGCTGGCAACCAATGGCGCATTAGAGGACTTCCAAGAGTAAAGGAGCCCCAAAATGCGCTTTTTAGATGAATGCACACAAAGGCACATGAAGGGGGAGGACACTAAGAGGCACGAAGAGACACAAAGGCACACTAAGGGCTTTTGCGGTGCCTGCCTGTTTTGGTTTGTTGGGAAAAGGGAACCGGACAAAGCAGAAAAACTCGATGAAATTGCATGAAAAACGCATTTTTGGGCAGAATACATGAGACGGGTACGAGGTCGGAGCGCCGGCTTCCAGCCGGCTTGCCGCCGCATCCGCTTTCAAAGCACAAATATCGCTGTAGGTCACGAATGCACCTAGGGGGCTTGCTTGTGGTTGGTTTAAGTTTCTAGTTTGTGTTTTCTTGGTTGGTTGTATGCCGGCTAGAAGCCGGTGCTCCGACCTCAGCACCTTTAACACAAATAATGCTGTGGATTGCGTACCTGTCTAGGCTTGCTTTCCTGTAGTTGGCTTTAATTTCTAGTTTGTTTTATCTTGTTTTGGTTGTCATTCACATCGGTCGCATCGTCGCATTTTGTTCACTTGTGTGTTTTCGTGTGTCTTAGTGTCCAGAATCCTGCCAGGCCATCTTTTTAGACGGGGTTTAGTTTAACAGATTTTGTTAGGTTTGATTCATGAAGCAGTTTTCATTTTCCTATATATTGCTGTATTTCTCTCTGTTTGCCGCACTGCTACAGGCGCAGCCCTTGAAGCAGCCCGGCGCTGCTGCTTCGGGTACGCCCAGCCCTGCTTTGCTTATGGCCTATTTGAAGCCGGCCGACACTGTGCTGGAAGTGGGCGACATGCGCCTAAGCTGGCGAGAGTTTCAGCCTTTAGCACAGCGCATTATGGGGCAGGGGCAGTCCGACAACCCGAGGGAGGCGGTCAAGCAACTGCAGCAGACTCTGCAGCGTATAGCTCTGCGCGGCCTATACTTGCAGGAGGCGCGCAGCCTGGGCATTGAACTCAGCGAGGAAGAAAAGAAAATCCAAGAGGAGAACCTGGCCGCCGGCTTGCAGGGCAACACAGAGGGGCTGAGTAAGGAAGAATTTATTAAGCAGTTTTCCGAAACACAGAGCAGTTTACTCAAACTCAACTATGAAGACGCTCAAAAAGTGGTTAAACTCGGGGACGAGATGCTCAAAGAGATCAGTATTAGCGACGCTGAGTTGAGGCCGGTCATAGCCATGGAAAAGTCTTTACAGAACTCTTTTCGCAAACAAAATGAGGCCAGGCGCAAAGCTCTGGCCGAGTTGCTGCAAGACCCGCGCTCGCACACTGACGCCGGTTTTGCCGCCATTGCCAGGGAACATTCCGAGGGTAGCGAGGCCCGATTGGGCGGCAAGCTAGACTATAAGTTTCTACCCGGGGACCTTGCTGAAGTCAATCAAATTGAGTCATTCCCCTGGCAACCTGGAGAGACCAGCGATTTACTGGAAACCGACACCGCCTTCAGAGTGATGCGGGTTTTGGAGAAGCTGCCTGCTGAAAAGCCGGGCGAGCCGCAGCGCCTAATCGTGGCGCAATGGCTGTTCAAGAAATTTGAGGTCAAGGAAGAATTGGATCTAGCCGAGCTGCGCCAGCGTCTTTTGCTTGAAAAGCAGAAAAAGACTATGGAGTTTCTCGGGCAGAAGCTGCAGAGCAAATACGCGGTTAAAAGTCCATTCTTTCCTGAAGGCCTGTTCAAGCAGCTTGAAGCGCCTCAGCAAGAAGAGTAGCCGCGCTTGATGAGCCTGCAATCCGTTTTTTTGCCAAAGACATTAAGCTTTTATTGTGGTTTTTCATTTGGAGTTATATATGCCTTATTATACGCATACCCCGCATGGAAGCCGGCTTGCCCTGCTTGCAGCTACTTGCTTGTTTCTTCTGCCGCTATTTTTTAATAAGCTAAATGCTCAGCAGTTTGACCGAATTTATGACAATATTGCCGAGGCCAAGGCATTAGCCTATGCCCATGAGCGCCCTTTGCTGGTGGTGCTGGGCAGCCTTATCTGCAGCCATTGCAATAACTTTGACGATAAGATTTTCTTCAAGCCTGCTTTTAGGCAATATGCCGCTGACAAGCGCATTGTTCTGTTTCATCAGCGCAATGATACTGCGCTAAGAGTGCAGGTCGAGAAAGATTATAAAAAAGACGCCGGCATGAACAGTCTGTTGCCGTTGGTCTATATGTTCAAGGTGAGAGACGGGGCGAACCTTAGTAGCACTGGGAGCAAAGCCCTGGCACCAGACCAGGTGGATATCTTGAAGGTGGCCTCTGGTCCGCATGCCGACACAGTTTTTGGCTTCAACTATGCCAACGTGGGAAGCGTCAACGGTATCAGGCTGGAAGAAGAGCGCAACTGGTCGGTCTCTACTTTCACTCGTATTATTGAATCGTTTTTTCCCGCCAACCGCCATCCTGACAATCTCTTGGCCTGGAGCAGTCTGACGGGCGGTTCGGTCACCCCGCCTGTGGACCCGGAAGACCCCGGGCAGCCTGGCGAACCCGGCGAGGGCGAGGAGCCAGGCGAGGGTGAAGACCCCCAGGAGCCAGAGACGCCACCAGAAATTTCCGCCGACTGGCCGGAGCGGCCTTTTACCCGGATTTCCGAAGCCAAGGCCTTTGCCTATGCCAATAACCGTCCCTTGTTAGTGATTTTAGGCAGTTCTATCTGCGCCCATTGTGATAATTTTGACAACCGGATTTTTAATACTACGGCATTTTGGGAATATGCCGCTTCCAGGCGCATAGTGCTTTATCATCAGCGCAACGATACTGCGCTAAGAACAGAAGTCCCAAAACATTACAAAAAAGCTGCCACTATGAACAGTCTGTTGCCGCTGATCTATATGTTCAAGGTCAGAGATGGCGCCGACTTCAGCTCTGATGCTAAAACCGCTCTAGATCCGGATCAGGTGGACATCATCCAGGTAGGTTCCGGTGCTTATGCCGGGCGTGTTTTCGGTTTCAACTATGCCAATGTCGGCTCGGTCAACGACATACCGATAGAGGCCGAGCGCAATTGGGCTCCGTCCACTTTTATCAGCATAATTGAGTCTTTCTTTCCAGCTCGCACTTATCCTGCCGGCGAGCTGGCCTGGAGCAGCGTTATTCCACCGCCAGTGGGTCCCAGTGGCTATGAAAACGCGCATCAGTTTGGTCGCGTACCTGACCAGGGACAGCCACCTGAAAACGAGCTGGGCTGGCTGCTTAGCGCCCCCAATGATGCGCTTAGCGGCAGCAGTGCCAGCAAATGGCACCGTTTTACTGGGCTTGCCGGCCAGCGCTACTTTCTCTCCGCTGGCAATTTGGCCAGCAACAGCTCTAGCGCCAAGGTGAAGCTGGAGCTATACGCCAGTGCTTCCGGCAAACCATTGGATCCGCCGATTCTGAGTCGCGAAACTCTGGGCTGGGAGCTTTTGGAGCGCGGTGTCTACCTGGATACGCCAGCTGCCGCCAATGCTGAGCGGGAGTACTTCATTCGCCTCTCGCACAGCGGCGGCGCAGCCAATAGCTTGCTGAGCTACAGCCTAAAGCTGCACCAGCTCGACAAGAATCCGCCTATTGGCAGTGTGGCTAATCCACAGTGGAGCGGTGCCCAACTGGGGCAATGGAGCATGGACAGGGCTGCGGCTGAAGCCAAGGCCGCTGCTGAGGGCAGGCCGCTCATCTATTACTTTACCGGCATATTCTGGTGCCCCTACTGTGTGGCTTTGGAGCAGACCCTCTTTGCTTCCGCAGGCTTTAATCAATCTCTCTCTGATGCATATCTGGTTGTGGTGGATAACCGCCGTCGCGACGATAGCGGCCCGGCTCTGCTCAGGGACAACTCCGAGCAGGGCTATTTGCAGAGAAACTCTATTAGTGAGCTTGCTGCGGCAGCCAAGCTGGCAGATAACTTGCTGTTGCAAAATCAACTTGCCTTGCCTGGAGCCAACAGTAGCGGTTGGGAGCATGGCCCTCGTATCGGCTATCCCACCCTGGTATATTGCCTGGTGGAAGCTGAAACCAGGGCGCAAGCTAATATTCAACCCGTGGGGCGCATTGGCTACATTAGCGATCCGGTCTTGGCCAGCGCCCAGCTGGATGAGCTGAAAAGACTGGCAGAGAGTGGATACCGCGAAAGCAATATGTATGCGGAAAGCAGCTCAGGGCTGCTAAACTTAGCGGGGACGCTGAATTCCAATATAGGCGGTTTGGCCAAGGCTGACTGGTTCAAATTCAGCGTGAAAGAAGGTAAATGCCTGGTAGTGAAAGCTGTGTCAGAGAGCGCTCAGTCCGAGGCCACCGTGGAACTCTCAATCTATGCCGAAAATGCCCAAACGCTGCTGCTGCGTCGCCAGGACGGCTTGCAGGAAGGAGCCAGAGTGGAGTTTATTCCCGCTGACTACTCACAGAGCTACTGGCTCAAAGTGCAGGCCTTCGATCAAGACGG
>JAAZIY010000154.1 GCA_012800625.1 Lentisphaerota bacterium | reverse complement strand
TGGGCGCTTTGCTGCCGGCTCAGCTCGGCCAGGCGGCTAAGCTCAGTGGTTCTTTGGCCCTGGAGGGTGGCGATGGTTTTGCGCAGCTCATCGGTTTGCTTTTTTTGCGCCACGGCGCGTTTGGGGTCCAGCTCGATGCGGTTTTTGATAATGCGGTCCAGCTTGGTCTGCGCATTGTTGATCTGCGCGTCCAGGCTCTTGATGCCCTTCTCGATCTTCTGCATCTCTTTGCCCAGCTTGCTATAGCCGGACTCGAGCTGAGAAAGGGTCTTCTGGCTGGCTTTTAGCTCCTGCTTGCTTGCCTGCGCCAATAAGGGCGTGGCAAGAATAAAGGCAAGCAGAAAAAACGACAATAGGCTCAAAGTAGAGTTTCGCAGAGTGAATTGCGATTTGACGCGGCTCTCGATCGTTTTCATGTGTTCCCTTTCTCTGTTTCGACAGCCTCGAAGACTTGCCCTGGAAGCTGCCCTGGAGTTGATGATAAATTCAGTTTGATATAAAAATTATTGTAGAAGCAAATTGTATTTAAAGATGGTGGGAATAATACCACACTTACCGACGCATACTCGGTATTATAAAACCTAATTAAAGGAAATGCAAGCCGGATTTGATTTTTTTGTTGAAAAAAAGCTGTTTTATGCCGACAAATAGGGGCCACTTTAAGTTTTGATCGTGTGTGGCGCCTTCCAGGCGCTGATTTTTTGGGGGTCCGTACCCCAGGCGCTTCGCGCTCCGCGCTCCACGCCTGGGGTTATTATAGTATGGCGCTTCGCGCCATGCTGAGGATTATAGTATGGCGCTCTGCGCCTTGGGGTTATTATAGTGTGGCGCTTCTATAGTGTGGCGCTTCGCGCCATGAGGAATGCGGTCTTATTCCGTGTTGGGGGCTTGTTGGGGCAATGACATATTATATTATAGCGATTTTGGAGGGGGTCGGATGTCCATCATTAATATAAGGTATGGCAAAGGTATGAAAGATGCTTGTGTTCCGGAGTCCGGCTCGATACTGGAGCGGGCCAGAGCAGTGCTGGACTGCGAAATTGAAGGCCTGCAAGCCCTGAAAGGGGAACTGGGGGAGGCCTTCGTGCAATTGGTGAGGGTCAGCCTGGAAACGCTGCGGGGGGGCGGGAAGCTGGTGCTCTGCGGCGTGGGTAAAAGCGGGCATATCAGCAGGAAAATTGCGGCTACGCTGGCTAGCACTGGTTCGCGGGCGATTTTTTTGCATCCGGTGGAGGCGATGCACGGCGACCTGGGGGGGCTGGCCGCCGGAGACCTGCTGCTGGCAGTGAGCTATAGCGGTGAAACCGAGGAGCTGCTCGGTGTGCTGCCAGCAGTGAAACGGCTAGGAGTAAAGGTGGCAGCAGTGACCGGCATGGTGGACTCGAAGCTGGCAGCATGGGCGGAGTTGTGCGTGCCAATGCCGGTGCCGAAAGAGGCCTGCCCCTTTAATCTGGCGCCGACGACGACAACTACGGCTCTGGCCGCACTGGGAGACGCGCTGGCTATGGTGCTGCTGGAACAGAGACGCTTCGGCCTGAATGACTATGCCTTGCTGCACCCGGCAGGAGCTATAGGTCGTAGCATTACTATGTGCGTGAAGGACTGTATGCGAAAAGGGGATACTGCGCCTAGGGTGAAGCCGGGTATGTCGGTGAGGGAGGCGCTGCTGAAAATGACGGCCGCCAAAAGCGGCGCCGTAGCCGTGGTGGACGAGGAGGAGAAGCTGCTGGGGATTTTTACCGACGGCGACTTTAGACGGGGGATTACCGAGAATGAAAATATGCTGCAGGAGAAAATCGAAGGGGTGATGACGAGAAATCCGGTGAGCATCGAACAAAACCGGCTGGCGGTGGAAATCCTGAAGCTGTTGGAAAAGCGGAAAATAGATGACGTCCTAGTGGTGGATGAGCAGGGGCGGTTCGTCGGCCTGGTGGATATACAGGATATGCCGAAGTTCAAAGTGATGTAAGTGGAGCGGGAACGGGGGAGGCCACGAAGAGACACGAAGAGGCACTAAGGCACACTAAGGCAAGCTGATACGTCCGATTCGTCCGATTCGTCCGATTCGTCCGATAAAATGATACGTCCGATTCGTCCGATTCGTCCGATTAGGTAATCTTGACATGACACCTGATTTGCATTATTATGATCGCCAAAAGGCTGAGCTGGCAGAGGAAAAGGTGCTAGGCGGCTTTTTTATGCGGCTGGCATACGGCTGTCCAGCCGGCAAACTGCTGCACTGGCCGCTGTTTGCCCGGGCTTTTTTTTCGCAGCTGCTGGGATACTGCGCCGATCGCCGTATGTCAAGGCGGCGTATAAGCGGCACGGTGAAAGACCTGAATATAGATATGAGCGAAGTAATCGTGCCCGAAGGCGGCTTCGCTAGCTTTAATGATTTTTTTATACGCAGACTAAAAGCTGGAGCCAGGCCGCTGGCCGCAGAGAAAGAAGCGCTGGTATCGCCGGCTGACTGTAGAATCCTGGTGTATCCGAAATTGGAGGAGGGAAGCTGTATCCCGGTAAAAGGGAGCAGCTTCAGCGTGGGCGAGCTGCTGGGTCAGCCGGGCGCGGAGCTGGCCGAAGAGTTTTCCGGCGGCAGTCTCTGTGTCTGCCGACTCTGTCCGGCGGACTATCATCGCTATCATTTTCCGGCTGACGGCGAGCTTAGGCGGAGCTGGCGGCTGAAAGGCAAGTATCACTCGGTGCATCCGATGGCGCTGTGGAGCGGACTGAGGGTGTTCGCGCAGAACCTGCGCCAGGTGAATATGCTCGAGCTGGAGAATTTCGGGCTGAGCGCATTTATCGAGGTGGGCGCCTTTGGAGTAGGCTCGATACGGGAAAGCTTCGGCGGCGGGAAATTCCGCAAGGGCGAAGAAAAAGGATACTTCGCCTTCGGGGGTTCGACTATAATCATGGTCTTTAAAGCGGGTAGCATAGTGTTTGACGCAGACCTGCTGGCTAAAAGCGCCGAGAATATTGAATGCCTGGTGCGCATGGGAGAGCAAATAGCCAGAAAAGCTTGATGGAGGTACGTAGATGTGTAAGCTGGCTAAATAACGCCAAACGGGCGACCCTTAGTGTGACTTAGTGGAACTTAGTGTGATTTCGTGTGCAAACTCGGGATTGATGGTGACATGGCAATAGTTTATGCGTTCTGTTGTTTGTTTTTTGCGGCGCTGAATGATTTTGTGTTTAAACTCTATGCGCGCAAACTGCGCTCGAGGGGGATTTTTGTATTCTGGGTAGGGGTATGCTTTTTCTGCCTGCTGCTGCTCTTGCCGCGCAATCCGGAGGCGGACTACGCGGTGACCCTGACCTGGGGCCTGCTGTCGGGATTCTTTTCGGCTGCCGGCAATATCCTGCTGATTGAGGCCATGGGTCTGCAAAGCGCCGGCCTGTGCTCGACTATATATAGATTGAACCTGGTGCTGGTGGTGCCCGGCGCCATGCTGCTTTTCGGTGAGCGCCTGAGCTGGCTGCAAGGCGGCGGGGTCTTGCTGGCCCTGGCCGCCATCCTCGCCTTTATGCCGCAAAGGGAGAATAATGCGGCGGCGAACAGCGCCGGCAAAGGCTCGCGGCTGGGCTTTTTCCTGGTGCTGCTGGCGGCGGCTCTGCGAGCAGGCATGGGGCTTTCGTATAAGTACGCCTTTAGCCACGGTGCAGACAAAAACACCCTGACTCAGCTCAACGCCCTGATGTGGATAGCCGGAGGACTGGCATATGCGCTGCTCTGGGAGAAAAAATACGCCTTCGCCGAAAAAGACGTGCTCAGATATGGCCTGCTCTCAGGTATGCTGGTGAGCGCCATTGTTTTTTTTATGGCCGGCATGCTGCATCTGCCCGAGGGGGCGGCCTCGGTGTTGCTGCCCATAGCGCAGATGAGCTTCCTGGGCACCTTCGTGCTGGGACTGGTCTTCCTGCGCGAAAAGGCCGACAGGAAGCAAGTGCTGGCCCTGCTCTGCGGAGCCTGCGCCCTGGTCTTGCTGGTGAAAGGATAGGGGGGAAGGCTGCCGTTTCCGGCGACGGTTTGCTTTTTGGGGTTTTGGGTAATATACTAAGGATTGTCTTGTTTTTTCACTCTAAACAAAAGGAGCGAATCATGTTGAACCTACTGGAACAGGGCTTTTATCTCGGTTTGGGCGTGCTTAGTGTTTCGGCGTCGAAGGCCGAAGAGGCGGTGAAGGCAGTGGTGGCCAAGGCCAGCCTGAGCGAGGAGGAAGGCGGCAAGCTTAGCGAACGCCTGGTGGCAGAGGGCAAAAAGGCGCGGGATAATTTCAAGGCGCAGGTCGAGGAGTTTCTGCCGAAGACCAAGGTGGTGATCAATACCAACGAAAATGTCGAGGCGCTGGAGAAACGTATTGCACAGCTCGAAGCCGAGCTGAATAAATTGAAAAAGTGACGTTCGGGGGTGGGGGAGGACACGAAGAGACACGAAGGGGCACAAAGACACACGAAGGCTTGCAAGGCGCCCTAACGGGCGCCATGCAAGTTGTGTTTTTTTATCTGCTTTAAAAGGTTCTAGCGGGGTGGGGGAGGACACGAAGAGACACGAAGGCTTAGTGTGTCTTCGTGTCCAATTGGGAATTCTGTATGCGGCGTGATTATGATGAGGTTCTCGAGTCTGAGTTTTTTGCCTTGTTTCAGCGCTACTACGATTTAGAGCGCGACGCTAACAAGCAGCATGACTGCGGCAATTATTCTTTGAGCCGGATGTACCCGCTGGCGGAGCTGGCCGGAAATCCAGAGCGCGAGCTGCATATCGTGCACGTGGCCGGCACCAAGGGCAAAGGCTCTACGGCGCATTTTATTTCCGGTATGCTGGGGGCAGCCGGGTTGAAGGCGGGGCTTTTTACTAGTCCGCACCTGGCTACGGTGCGCGAGCGTTTTCAGCTGGACAACCAGCTGGCCTCTTATGAAAAGCTGCTGGACACCGCAAGCTGGCTGCGCTCACGCCTGGAGAAGGCCGGTCTTGAACCTAGCCTTTTTGAGATATTCACCTTGCTGGCTCTGAGGCTTTTTGTCGTAGAGGGCATGAGCTGGGCGGTGATCGAGACCGGCATAGGCGGCAGGCTGGACGCGACTAACTATATTGCCGCGCCGCGCTGTACGGTTATCACCCCGCTGAGCTTTGACCACCAGGCGCTGCTGGGCAAAAGCATAGAGGAAATCGCGGCGGAAAAGGCCGGTATCCTGAAGCCGGGCGTACCCCTGGTGCTGGCTAAGCAGCCTTACGCGGCAGCCGAAGAGCTAATTCTGCAAAAAGCCAAAGAGCTGGGCGTAGCAGTACATAGGCCGACGGCGCTGCCGCCAAAAGGCCTGCTGCCGGAAAAATACCCGGGCTTCCTGCAGGATAATTTCAGCGTGGCGCTGAAAGTGATGGAGCTGCTGGAGCTGAAGCCGGACTGGAATGTCTTTCAACTGCCTAAGCTGCGCGCTCGCTGTGAACTGCTGCGCCAAGAACCGCCGCTAATCCTGGACGCTGCGCATAATGGCGACTCGATGCAAAAACTGGTGGCGTCCCTGAAACAGCTTTATCCTAACACGATGTTCACCGTGGTGCTGGGCGCCGTGAAGGGGAAAAACCTGGCGGATATGCTCGAGGCGCTGCTGCAGCTGCCGGCGCAGTTTGTGCTGACTAATCCGCATAGCGCTAAGGAATCGGCGCTGCCGGAACTGGAGGCCTGCGCGAAACGCCTGGGACTGCCGGTGCTGGCTAGCATCGAGAAGCTGGAACGGGCCGAGCAGCTGCCGGAGGGGCCGCTGCTGTTTACCGGGTCGTTCTTTACCGCACTGATCGGTGAAGAGATATTCGGAGGGGGAGGACACGAAGAGACACTAAGGGTTTCCTCTTGATTATTGAGGGTTGAAGAATTATTATGCATGGGGATGAAGCTCAGGATGCTGGTTTGCGCTCGGCACTGCGGCGTTATTTTGGTCACCGTGATTTTCTCGGTGGCCAGGCCGAGGCGGTGCGGCGCATTTTGGCGGGTGAGGAGCTCTGCGTGGTGATGCCTACCGGGGCGGGCAAGTCGCTGTGCTTTCAGCTGCCTATCTTGCTGCGTCCGGGCTATGGCTTGATTATCTCGCCCTTGATCGCCTTGATGAAAGACCAGGTGGACGCTCTGAACGCGCGCGGACTGCCGGCAGCCTGCATAAATAGCAGCATGAGCGGCGATGAGCAGCGCACAGCGCTGTATGCAGCCCTGGAAGGCAGGCTGAAATTTCTCTACGTTGCGCCGGAACGCTTCAGGTCGCCGAGCTTTCGCGAGAGACTCGAAGGGCAGCCGCCCAGCCTGCTGGTGATAGACGAGGCGCACTGCATTAGCCAATGGGGGCATGATTTTCGTCCGGACTATCAGCTTATCTGGAGCCAATACGCCTTGCTGGGCAAGGTGCAGGCCTGTGCCTTTACAGCGACAGCCACCGAGGATGTGCGCCAGGATATCAGAGAACAGCTGGGGCGCCCGGAGATGCTGGATCTGGTGAGCGGCTTTAAGCGCGATAACCTGTCGTTCCAAGTGATACAGTGTCGCGGCAAACGCGACAAGTACGGTTTTTTGCAAAGCCTGCTGGCCAAGCCCGAACCCACCCTGATTTATACCTCGACCCGCAAGGAGGCCGAGGCACTGTACGAGCGTTTCAAGATTCGCTACTACCATGCCGGCCTGGAGTCTGGGGCGCGGCAGGCGGCGCAGGACTACTTCAGCCAGGATCCCTGTCCGGTGCTGGCCGCCACCAATGCCTTTGGCATGGGCATAGACCGGCCCGACATACGCCGCGTGCTGCATTTTAATATGCCGGGCAGTCTCGAGGCATACTACCAGGAGGCCGGCAGAGCCGGCAGGGATGGCAAGCCGGCACAGTGCATCATGCTGGACTCCACGCAGGACCAGTATATACAGCAGTACCTGCTGGGTATCAATAACCCGCAGCCAGAGCTGCTGAAGGCCATGCATAAGTACCTGCTTGAACAGCACAAGGCCGGCATGCAGGAACTTTTTTGGCAGGATGCGGCCAGGAGGCTGGACTTTCCCATGGCGGAGTCGGAGAGCCACCTGCAAAGCGCTCTGCGCGTGCTCGAACGACATGGCATCGTGGAAAAGCTGTATATGCCCTGGGGACATGGGCAGCTTAGCTTTCTGCTGCCGCTGAAAACCCTGCTGAAGGAACACCAGGGGCTGCGCAGCCAGCGCTCGCAATTCGTCTCGCGGCTGACGGCATTTTTTCTGCAGAAGCAGATAGGCAGCCTCTGTTGCGCCATGAGCGAGCTAAGCGGGATTTGCTCGCTGCCCCTGGACCAGGTGGAGCGTGTGCTGAAGTATTATCACGGCGAGCTGCTTTTCTGGCACGAGGCCGGCGCTGGCGAGTTTTTGCGTCTGAGCGAGAAGGGGCGGGAGGACAAGTTGCACATCAACCTGCGGCAGCTGAGCAAAAAACGCGGTTTGGCGGAGAGCCGCCTGCAGGCGGTGTCGAACTATTGCCTCAGCAGCCGTTGCCGTCAGGCTCATATCATCGCTTATTTTGGCGAGAAGCTGAATGGCTGGCACTGCGGCTGCTGCGATGTCTGCGCCGGCGCCAACGAGGAGTTTTGGCGGGCGGCGGATAAAAACGAGCTTTCCATGGCCGGCAGCATGCTGCAGGCCCTCGAGCTGGTGGACGGGCAGTTCGGCAAGAGGCGCTTTCTGGCCATGCTGCTGGGGCGCGATGACGACAATCTGGACCTGCAGACGCATCCGAGCCGGGGTCTCTGTGGTGTGATGGGCGAAAGCAAGGCCGACAAGCTGCTAGTAGCTTTGGAAAAGGAGGGCTATATGCAGCGCAGCAGCGGGGAATACCCCTGCCTGGAACTAACCCGCAAAGGCCTGAAAGCGCTGAGCGGCGATGTGGAAATCAGACTTGACTTGCTGAAGGGGGGAGGACACGAAGAGACACGAAGAGGCACGAAGGCACACTAAAGAATTATGAAAATTTAAATTGTTAAAGTTGAGTAGTTTCTGGGCAGTATGTAGACCCCCATCCAAAAAGGTCATAACGCCGAAAAGCCGTTAGTAGCGCCCCT
>JAAZIY010000153.1 GCA_012800625.1 Lentisphaerota bacterium | reverse complement strand
TCGTCAATAAAACCAGGAGAAATAATAACAGTATGCTTAGAGCTAGGCATTTAAGCAAAAACCAGGGGTGGGAACGAACGTTTTTTTTACGCATTTCCGGGAACTCCTAAACAGATTTGCAGTCAAAATGGAATGTTGGATACATGAAATCAACAAAAAGATGGGGTTTTGGTGAATTTCATGTATTCCAGCTTGACAATTCTTAGAGTCAGGCTACTGTATGCTGCTATCAGTGAGCTATGGATTAAAAAATCCAGGTTAGGGTAGCAGCCGGCTCCTGCCATCGTCTCATTTTCCGGCGGCTACATGTTCACATTTCTAAGGTTAACATCATGAGTAAATATTTCAAGCCATTAAAGAGTCCTGCTCGGCAGTTTTCCCTGCAGCAGGTGCGCAAGCCCAACTTGCTGCGCAAGCAATTTCCCTACAGTGCGGTGCCGCGCATACAGTTTGACGGCGTGCAGGTGCCTGCCAATTTTCCCAAGGACATCTGGATCACTGACACCAGCTTCCGGGATGGGCAGCAGGCGCGTCCGCCTTACAAGCCCGAGCACATAGTCAAGCTTTTCGACTATATGCACCGGCTGGGCGGCCCTGGCGGCTTGATCCGGCAAAGCGAGTTCTTCGTCTACAGCAAGCGTGACCGCGAGGCCATCGAGGGCTGTCAGGCGCTGGGACATCGTTATCCGGAGATCACAGGCTGGATACGGGCCAATGCGCAGGACTTTGCCATCGTGAAGGAGCTGGGGCTGCGTGAAACCGGCATCTTGACCTCGGTCTCCGACTACCATATCTTCTTGAAGCTGAAAAAGAACCGTGCCAAGATCATGGACGAGTATCTGGGCATTGTGAAAGAGGCCCTGGCTGCCGGCGTGGTGCCTCGCTGCCATTTTGAGGATATCACGCGCGCGGACATTTACGGTTTCTGCCTGCCCTTTGCCGAGCAGCTTTTGAAGCTCTCGCAGGAAAGCAAGATACCGATCAAGATCCGGCTTTGCGACACCATGGGTTATGGTCTGAGCTATCCTGGCGTCAGCCTACCGCGCAGCGTACCTCGTCTGGCACATGCCTTTAACCAAGAGCTGGGCTTTCCTCCCGAGCAGCTCGAGTGGCATGGGCACAACGACTTTCACAAGGTGCACGTCAACGCGGTGACTGCCTGGATGTACGGCATCTCCAGCCTGAACGCCTCTTTGCTCGGCTTCGGCGAGCGCACCGGCAATCCGCCTTTGGAGGGCGCGGTCATCGAGTATCTGGGGCTGAAAGGGCAGAGCGGGGGCATAGACACCAGGGTGATCACCGAGATCGCCGAGTTCTACCGCAATGAGGTGAAAGCGCAGATACCGGACAACTACCCCTTCGTCGGACTGGAGTGTAATACCACTAGAGCGGGAATACATGCCGACGGCTTGCTGAAGAACCCTGAAATCTACAGCATCTTTGATACCAAGGCGCTGCTGGACCTGGATATCAAGGTGACGGTCACCGACAAGTCGGGCATGGCCGGCATCGCGCAGTGGCTCAATGACTATGTCAAGGATACGCCTGAGGCCGAGCATGAGCCTCTGAGCAAGCGCCATCCCGGCGTGCGCCGCATCTATGACTGGGTTATGGAGCAGTATGCCCAGGGGCGCACTTCGAGCATCTCCAGCGAGGAGATGATCGCCCAGGCCAAACGGCACATACCCAGCATGTTCGAGTCCAAGTTCCACCGTGTGAAGAAGATGGCTTTGGAAATGGGTCGTCAGCTTGCGCAGAATATTTGCGCTGCGCCCGAGCTGCGCAGTCTGGATCCGAAGATACTGGAGCCTTTCCTGAAGGAGATCATCCAGAAGGAGCCTTCTCTGCAGTTTCTCGCCTTGACCAACCTGGACGGGCAACAGGTCTGCAATGTGCATACTCAGCGCGGCGACAAGGGTCTGTTCAGGCCGCTGTTGAAGGTGAATTTCAAGGAGAAGGAGTGGTTCAGCAATGTTATCAACACCGGCGAGCCTTACTGTTCGGACCTGTTCTTCTCGCGTTTCACCGGCCGGCTGATTATGACTTACGCCAAGCCTATCTATGACGAGAACGATAAGATGGTCGCGGTCATGGACCTGGACTTCAAGTTCAATGAGCTTAGCCAGATATGTGAAAATAACGGCGGCTAAGGGTTTTTCGGACACGAAGAGACACGAAGTTACACAATGGGCTAGCCGGCAACCTGTAGGTTGCCGCTAGCCCATTTTGTTTTTTAGGTTTTATTGTTCAGATATTTAGGTTTAGGCTTTGGGCGGCGTAGTCGCCTTTTTGCAGCTCTTCGAGTTTGCGCACAGAGGAGCTCCAGAAGTTTTCATCGAAGCGGTCGGTGAAAGCGGCCACGTGCGGGCTAAGTATAACATTGGGCATTTTGCGCAGCTCGCTATCCTTGGGCAGCGGGCTAGGTTCAAACACGTCTAGTGCAGCGCCGGCGATGCGCTGCTTTTGCAGTGCCTCGATGAGGGCCTGCTGCTCCACAATGGCGCCTCGGGCGGTATTCAGCAGCAGCGCGCTCTTTTTCATCTGGGTGAATTGCTGCGCTCCTATCAGGCCCCTGGTGTGCTCGGTAAGAGGGCAGTGTATGCTAATAAAGTCGGCCTGGGCATAAATTTTTTCCAGGCTGCAGGAGTTTTTCGACATGGGGTCATGGTGCAGCACTTGCAGGTTGAATCCGCTCAGCATTTTTTCGACCAGGCGGGCAATTCTGCCATAGCCGATGAGTCCCAGACAGCGTCCGCTGATATGCAGTGCGAGGAATTCTCTTTCGCCGGGCCAGAGTCCGGCACTGATGGCAGCCTGTTGTCTTTGCAGCTGTTTGGCCAGTGCCAAGAGCATGGCGACGCCATGCTCGGCCACCGCCTCAGCGATACAGTCCGGATTATTGCAGATAGCTATGCCCAGTTCGGTGGCTCGTTTCCAGGGCAGGGCGTCCACGCCGCTGCCGCTGCGAAAAATAGCTTTGCAGTTGGGCAGCTGTTCTAGCACTGCGTCGTTTAGTGCCGGGCTGCGTCCAAAGAGCCAGAGCACATCGGCATCGGCGGCCAGCGCAATTAGTTCGGCGGCAGTTAGGCAGTTTTTACATTTCAGCGAGATGCCGGCCTGGCGTATCTCCTCGAGATACTGCTGCGGCACTCTGCCGGGTTCATCCGCTGTGATTAGAGCCACTTTCATTTGCAGCCAATTCCAGGATTTGCTTATAGTTGCTGATCATGCCGCCGCAGTCGGAGGTCAGCGCCATCCAATGCAACCCTCTGGCCTTCCAGGTCTGATATGGCGCCGAAGCGGTGCCCAGTATCAGTCCTGCTGCCAGGGTTTTGCGGCATATTTCCTCAATAACGGCATTCAGCTCCGGGTTTTGGCTTTCTCCCAGTATTCCCATGGAGCCCGACAGGTCTGTAGGTCCAATACAGATGCTGTCTATGCCTGGCACCTTGAGTATGGCGTCCAGGTTTTTGACTGCGTCTACATGCTCTATTTGCACGATTACCCAGGGCTGTTTGTCTGCCTCTGCGATATATTTTTGCAGCGGCACCTGGCCGTATCGGTTTCCTCTGCGGATGCCGCAGCCCCTTTTTCCGCGCGGCGGGTACTTGCAGTATGCCACGGCGGCCTCGGCTTGTTCGGCGCTGTTGATCATGGGTATGATGACTCCGGCCGGGGCCAAGTCCAGCACTGGCTTGATAATGGCCAGGTCATTCCAGGCCACGCGCACCAGAGGGGCGCAGTCAGTGCCGCGCAGTGCCATAACATGCGCCTGTATGGTCTCCAGCGAAAAAGGGGCGTGTTCGGCGTCTATCCAGGTGAAATCCATGCCGCGGTCGCCGGCCAGCTCGCTGACCACCGGGTCGGAAAGCGTGATCACCGTGCCCAGGCAGAAACGCCCGGAGCGGATCTTGGCAGTGAATTTTTCCAGGTTGTTTAATGACATGCTAAGCTGCCTTGAAGCTGGTTTTTTAGGATACCAAGTTTGTCTCTGCGCTTTAATTCCAGCCCTCGAGATGGTCGGCCTCGGCTTCGAGCAGCTCTTCCATGATGCGCCTGGCGTCGCCGATATTATTGATAATCGGGTCGGTGAGCATGGCTTTGAGCAGGGTTTTGCGGTCTTTGCTCATGGAGGCTTCGACGGTAAGCTCGTGCGTATCGAGCACTTGCTGTGTGAGTCCCAGCAGGCCTCGGGGCATTTTCGACTCGAGCTTCAGAGGTTGCGGCCCGTTCATATCGATTTTGCAGAGCAGTTCTAGGAAGGCGTCGTCGGGCAGGTTGGCCACTGCTCCGCGGTTGGCGCTGTTGATATAGAATTTTTTGCCCGCGTTACTCCACATGGCCTCGATAATATCGGTGGCATGGTCGCCGTGGCCCTGCTCGAAGAACTCCTGCATGGGTTTTTCGCCTTTGGCGTAAGCCTGAGTGATTTTCCAGGCGGCGGCCATTTCATCGGCCCGGTTATATGCGTCAAAGGCTATGACTGGCTCAGGCAGGTTGGGTGAGACGCCGTAGCCCTGGAAGAAGGGGACATATTCCTTGGTGTGGCTGACTGCGGTAGGGTAGCAGCCGTAGATATCCATAAGCTGCTGGCAGTAGTTCATATTCAGTCGCGGCTTGGCCTTCTCGCTGGGGGCATTGTCATACTCCTGGCAGGCTTTGCGGTCCACGTAGGCCTTGATGGCCGGCATCATGTCCTTGCCCTCGAAGGCGCACTTCAAGGCCCAAGTGCAATGGTTGACTCCGGCGATTTCGAGTTCGAGCTTCGCGTCCAGCTCTTTGTAGCGCGGGTCCAGTCTGGGGGTGTCTTCTGGGACTATGCCGCACATTTTCAGGTAATGCTCGCGCACGTAGGGCATGTGGTTGCCATCGCAAAGCGCGAAGCTGCGCACTT
>JAAZIY010000152.1 GCA_012800625.1 Lentisphaerota bacterium | reverse complement strand
CGCACGTTTTTATTCACCTTGCGCCCCTTCAGTATTTTGGCGGCCACCTGCAGGTCGGAGAGTCTTCCGTTGGTGCAGGAGCCAATCACCACCTGGTCTATGCGCACTTCGGGCATATCGTCAAAAGTGCGGGTATTGGAGGGCAGGTGCGGGAAAGCCACGGTGCTGCCTATCTGGCTCAGGTCCAGGTCTATGACGCTGTCATACTCGGCTTCCGGATCGGCCTCGTAAACCTGCGGCTTACGCTGGGAATGCTCGGCGATGTATTTCAGGGTCTGCTCGTCCACCGGGAAGATGCCGTTTTTGGCGCCGGCCTCGATGGCCATGTTGCAGATACAGAAGCGGTCGTCCATGCTTAGGCTGGCCACTCCCTCGCCGCAGTACTCCATGGACTTGTAGAGCGCGCCGTCCACGCCTATCTTGCCGATGATATGCAGTATGACGTCCTTGCCGCTGACCCATTTGCGCAGTTTGCCATGCAGTCTGAACTGCATGGCTCTGGGCACCTTGAACCAGGCTTTGCCATGCGCCATGCCCACGGCCATGTCGGTGGAGCCCACGCCGGTGGAGAAGGCCCCCAGGGCACCGTAGGTGCAGGTATGGCTATCTGCGCCTATGACCAGGTCGCCGGCCACCACCAGCCCTTTTTCGGGCAGCAGGCAATGTTCCACGCCCACCTCGCCGGTGTCGTAGAAGTGCTCGATGCCTTTTTCGCGGGCAAATTCGCGCACCTGCTTTGTCTGCTCGGCGGCCTTGATATCCTTGTTGGGGGTGAAATGGTCCATCACCAGGGCGATCTTCTGACAGTCAAAGACGCAGCCGGCGCCGTGTTTGCGGTATTCGTTGATCGCCACCGGGGCAGTGATGTCGTTGGCCAGGGCCAGGTCCAGATCGGCCATGATGAGCTCGCCGGCGGCTACACTGGACTGGCCGGCGTGAGCTGCCAGTATCTTCTGGGATTGGGTCATCTGCATGGAAAAACTCCTGTTTGGAAATAGGGCGGAGAAAGATTTTTAGGTCTATTTAAAAGGGTTATGAGCGGGCAAGCCTTGGTGTCCCTTAGTGTCCCTTCGTGTGTCTTAGTGTCCAGCTTTTTTCGGACGCTCGTTATCTCAGGATGTACTCGAGCGAGTCCACCAGTGCCAGCCAGCTGGCCTCGATGATGTCGGTTGAGACCCCGACTGTGGTCCAGGTTTTCTCGCCGTTGCTGCTTTCGATAAGCACGCGCACCATGGCGGCTGAGGCCTGCTCGGCGGTGAGCACGCGCACCTTATAGTCGGTCAGATGCACCTTGGCGATTTCCGGGTAGAAGACGACGAGGGCCTTGCGCAGGGCCAGGTCCAGGGCGTTGACCGGGCCATTTCCCAGGGATGCGGCGGTCTCGGTCTTACCGTCCACCTCGATGGTGAGCATGGCGTAGGCGCTCAACTCCCCGTTTGGGCTGGGGTATTCGCCGCTGGTTTTGTACATGATGAGCTTGAAGTGCGGCTGATAGCGTCCCAGCACGTTTAGCACCATAAGCTCGAAGCTGGCGTCGGCCGACTCGAACTGATAGCCCTCATGCTCGAGTTCTTTGAGGCGCTTCACTATAAGCGCGGTCTCCGGCGAGTCCTTGCCCAGCTCCGGAGCCAGGCTGCCCAGCTTGGCCAGCACGGTAGTGCGCCCGGACACCTCGCTCATCAGGAAGCGGCGCTTGTTGCCCACCGATTCGGGCGGCACGTGCTCGAAGGAGTAGGAGCACTTGTTCACCCCGTCTATGTGCATGCCGCCCTTGTGAGCAAAGGCGCTTAGCCCCACATAGGGCTTGTTGTTGGGGACCAGCATATTGCTGATCTCCGAGATGGCGTAGACCGCGTCGGAAAGCCCGGCCAGGTCGCTGGCCACACAGCTATAGCCCTGCTTGAGCTGCAAATTGGCGATGATCACGCTTAAATCGGCGTTGCCGCAGCGCTCGCCAATCCCGATAAAAGTGCCCTGCACATGCGTAACGCCGGCAGCCACAGCCAACATCGAGTTGGCAACCGCACAGTCTGTGTCATTGTGACAATGTATGCCTATTTGTCGATGCGGAAAAAGCTCGACCACCAGTTTACAGATGCGGTATGTTTCATCCGGGCTGGTTCCTCCGTTGGTATCGCAGAGGCAGAGCACGTCGGCCTCTGCCTGGTCTGCGGTTTTGAGCACTTGCAGGGCGTATTCGGGGTTTGCCTTATAGCCGTCGAAGAAGTGTTCGGCGTCAAAGATTACTTCCTTACCCTGCTTTTTAAAAAAGTTAAGTGTATCGTAGACCAGCTCCAGGTTGTTTTCATTGCTGGTGCGCAGTATTTCACGCACGTGCAGGTCCCAGCTTTTTCCGAAGATAGACACTGCCGGGGTATTGGCCTTCAGCAGCGAGAGCACGTTGTCGTCGTCCTCGACTTTCAGGTTTTTGCGGCGCGTGCTTCCGAAGGCGCAGAGCCTGGCGTTTTTGAGTTCGATTTCGCCGACGCGCTCGAAGAACTCGATGTCCTTGGGGTTGGAGCCGGGGTTGCCGGCCTCTATGTAGGCCACGCCTATTTCGTCCAAGGCCTTGATGATATTAAGCTTGTCCGATACGGAGAATGATACGCCCTCACCCTGCGCGCCGTCGCGCAGGGTGCTGTCCAGTATGTGTAATTTCTTCATTATAGTCCTTTATAGCAGCCTGTTCAAGCCATTGACATAGGCGATGATGCTGGCCTCGATAATATCGGTGGACAGCCCTCTGCCTATGACCATCTTTTCGCCGTTTTTGATTTTGACGACCACTTCGCCCAGGGCGTCATTGCCCTCGGTCACTGAGAAAATGGCGTAGTCGTCCAGAGTATGCGGCGGCGCCGGGATGATCTTGTCAATAGCATTATAGGCAGCGGCTATTGGGCCATCACCTATTGCAACCTCCTCGTGCAAGTTTCCGTTTTGCTGCAGTCTGACCACGGCGCTGGAGGTGACATAGTTGCCACAGCTCACCGTGAAGCGGTCCAGCTTGAAGCCGTGCGGGGTCTCCACCACGTTGCGTCCGGCCAGGGCCTCGAGGTCATGGTCACTGATGTTCTTTTTCTTGTCGGCCAGTTTTTTGAAACGCTCGAAGAGCTCGTCCAGCTCCTTTTTGCCCAACTGGTAGCCCATTTCGGAGAGTCTCTGTTCGACGGCATGCCTGCCGCTGTGTTTGCCAAAGACCATCTCGTTTTTGAGCAGGCCTATGGACTGAGGGCTCATGATCTCGTAGGTTTCGCGGTTGGCCAGCACGCCGTGCTGATGTATGCCGGCCTCGTGCGCAAAGGCGTTGGCTCCCACGATGGCCTTGTTGATGGGGGCCGGCAGTCCCAGCAGGTTATAAACCAGGCGGCTGCTGCGGTAGATTTGAGTGGTGTCTATATTGCTTTCGCACTGATAGAAGGCTTTGCGCGTATGCAATCCCATGACGATTTCTTCCATGGCGGCATTGCCGGCGCGCTCGCCCAGACCGTTGATGGTGCACTCGATCTGCCCGGCTCCGGCCCGTACCGCGGCCAGAGAGTTGGCCACGCCCAGCCCCAGGTCGTTGTGGCAGTGCACCGAGATGCAGACATCCTCGATGCCACGAACATTCTCGCGCAGATATTCGAGCAGCTCCACCATTTCCAGGGGAGTGGTGTAGCCCACCGTGTCAGGGATGTTGACCACGCTGGCGCCGGCGGCGATGGCGGCCTCCAGAGCCTGAGCCAGGAAGGGACGCTCGCTGCGGGTGGCGTCCTCGGCGGAAAACTCCACCTCGGGCAGCAGGTTGCGAGCGTAGGCCACCATCGCAGAAATGGTGGAGAGCACTTTTTCGGGGGACATCTTCAGCTTGTACTCCATGTGTATGGGCGAAGTGGCCAAAAAAGTGTGAATGCGGGCATTTTGGGCGCCGCGCAGTGCCTCGGCAGCCGCGTCTATGTCCTTGGGCACGGCGCGGGCCAGACTGCAGACAGTGCTGTTTTTTACTACCTGACAGATTTTCTGAATGGACTCGAAGTCGCCTTTTGAGGCAATGGCGAAGCCGGCCTCGATAACGTCAACGCGCAGGCGCTCCAGAGCCTGGGCGATCTCGATCTTTTCGTTGATGTGCATGCTGCAGCCCGGCGCCTGTTCGCCGTCGCGCAGCGTAGTGTCGAATATTTTAATGGTACGCATAGTATATGCTCCTGAATGTTGTTGGATTTTCTGCTTCTTGTTTGGACTTTGCGGGCGGATAGGCAGTAAGCGCCTTGTGCTTTTAGCTCCGCTCCGCGGCGTTCTCAGTCTTCCAGGGCGGCTCCCTGGTCGGCGGAACTCACTAAAGCGGAGTAGCGTTTGAGGTATCCGCTAAGTCCCTCCTGTTGGCGCAAAGCAGTGCTTTGCCGCCTTGAAGCTAATTGTTCATCGCTCAACAAGACATTCAGGCTGCCATTCACGATATCAATGGCGATGCGGTCGCCCTCCTGCACGTATGCTATGGGTCCGCCGGCCTGTGCCTCCGGCGAGATATGCCCTATGGCGGCGCCGCGGGTGGCGCCGGAGAAGCGTCCGTCGGTGAGCAGGGCCACGGCGCTATCCAGGCCCATGCCGGCTATGGCGGATGTGGGGCCGAGCATCTCGCGCATGCCCGGGCCGCCTTTGGGTCCCTCGTAACGGATAAGCACCACATCGCCGGCCTTTATTTTTTGGGCGTAGATGGCCTCGAGGGCGCTTTCCTCGCCGTCAAAAACCCTGGCTCGGCCTTCGTATTGCAGCATATTGTCGGCCACTGCGCTTTTTTTCACGATGGCTCCCTTTGGGGCCAGGTTGCCGAACAGCACCTTCAGGCCGCCCTGCGGCGAGTAGGGCTTGTCGATGGCGGCGATCACGCCGCGGCCCTTGCGTCCGGCATTGGCGAGGTTTTCGGCCACGCTTTTACCGCTGGCGCTGATCAGGCTGGTATCCAGCAGCCCGGCCTTGCTCAGCTCTTTCATAACAGCGTAGACGCCGCCGTCGGCCAGCAGGTCCTGCATATGGTGCGGGCCAGCCGGAGCCAGGCGGCAAAGATTCGGGGTCTGCTCGCTGATTTCATTGATCATTTCCAGCGAGAAGGCTATGCCGGCCTCCTTGGCTATGGCGGCCAGATGCAGGACGGTATTGGTCGAGCAGCCCAGAGCCATATCGACGGTCAGGGCATTGCGCAGCGATGCCGGAGTGAGTATGTCCAGCACCCTGATATTGCGGCGCAACAGCTCCATGATCTGCGTGCCGGCCTGTTTTGCCAGGCGTGTGCGGGCGGCGTACACTGCCGGGATGCTGCCGTTGCCCTCGAGTGCCAGGCCTATGGCCTCGCAAAGACAGTTCATTGAATTGGCGGTGAACATGCCCGAGCAGGAGCCGCAACTGGGGCAGGCGCTCTCTTCGATGCGCAGCAGCTCGGCCTCGTCTATCTTGCCGGCCTTGTAGGCGCCCACGCCCTCGAAGACGCTGTTCAGGTCCACATGGCAGGAGGCCTGCTCATTTTCCAGCGAGATCATCGGTCCGCCGCTGACGAAAATGGAGGGCAGGTTCAGCCTGGCGGCGGCCATCAGCATGCCGGGCACTATCTTGTCGCAGTTGGGTATGAATACCAAGGCGTCAAAGCAGTGGGCGCGCACCATGCATTCGATGCTGTCGGCGATCAGCTCGCGCGTACACAGCGAATATTTCATGCCCTCGTGTCCCATGGCTATGCCGTCGCAGACGCCTATGGTGTTGAACTCCAGCGGCGTACCTCCGGCGCTGAGCACGCCGTACTTAACCGCCTTGGCGATCTCGGGCAGATGCACGTGACCCGGCACGATCTCGTTGAAAGAATTGACGATGCCTATAAGGGGACGCGCGATCTCAGTGCCGCTCAGGCCGGTGGCTTTCATCAGGGAGCGATGCGGGGCGCGTTCAACGCCCTTTTTTACATGGTCTGAATTCATGGTGCACTCTTGCGGTTGGAGTTTTGCGGAGCCGGCCAAAGAGCCGTCCGCAGGGTCTGTTTACTATTGTTAATCGTTCAGCCTGAGGGGGGGACACGCAAGAAAGGCAAGGTACGCTAGGGCACCTAACAGCCCTTAGTGTGCCTTAGTGCCCCTTCGTGTCTCTTCGTGTCCTCCCCCAGCCGGATTTTACTCGCT
>JAAZIY010000151.1 GCA_012800625.1 Lentisphaerota bacterium | reverse complement strand
TGCTTTACCTGGGGCGCGATGCCGCCGACAAAGGGGTGGATATAGCCAAGGAATGCGCCGAGGCCGCCGGCCTGCCGCTAAAGCTGGCGCATAAAGGCTACCACGGACGGGCAAAAGCAGAATTGATAGGCGGCGCCATCGCCTTGCTTATGCCTACTCTCTATCTCGAGCCTTTCGGCTATGTCGCCATCGAAGCGCAAATGTGCGGCGTGCCGGTGGTCTGCAGCGACTGGGGTGCCTTTCCAGAAACCGTGCAGCAAGGACGCGACGGCTTCAGATGCCGCACCCAGGCTGAATTCTTAAAAGCCATAAAGGACTGCGGCAAACTGGAACGCAAAGAAATCAGCAGACGTGCCAGAATGCGCTTTAGCTACGACGCGGTCAGCCAGAAATACGCCAGATATTTCGCTTTTGTCTGGAATGTTCACAATAATGGTGGATATTATGCAAAGGACGCCCGGCGTTAAATAGGTTTTGGACACTAAGACACACGAAAGCACACAAAGACACACTAAGGGCTTATGCGTTTTGGTTTGTTGGGAAAAGAGAGCCGGACAAAACAAAAAAATTCGGTGAAATGGCATAAAAAACGCAAATTTTCTGCTGAAAATTCAAATTTTTCTTGAGAATCAGTCCATTTGGTGCCCCGAAGGGGTAACCTAATGTGCCCCGAAGGGGCAACCTAATGTGCCCCGAAGGGGCAACCTAATGTGCCCCGAAGGGGCAACCTAATGTGCCCCGAAGGGGCAACCTAGTATAGCCCAGGGTAAGCGAGGCCGCAGGCCGAGCTTACCCTGGGTAAAAGCCCCCCTGAATCCGGCGCCCTGTAAGGGCGCCACAACCTGAACAAGCAGTGACAACTGCTTTAGATACCATAAAGAAGGAGAAGACCATGTCAGACGACAAGAAGAAAAAAAGCGGTGATTTTGATCTGTTTGCGGCTCCGCCGGCAGCCTCGCGCCGCCGCCGTGTCGCGGCCAGCCCGGCAGCCCCCGGTGGCGGACCCAGCGGCCCGGCCATGTCGGGTGGACCCAGCGGCCCGGCCATGTCAGGCGGCCCCAGCGGCCCGGCCATGTCAGGCGGCCCCAGCGGTCCGGCCATGTCAGGCGGCCTGAAAGGCAAGTCCGGCGAAGCGCCGAAACGCCGCCGTCGCTCTTCCGATGATGCCGATATGCGCGCCTTGTACGAATAAAAAAGGAAGCAGTCAGATGAGCAATGATTCTTTCCCTGTGCTGGGCGTAGATGTGGGCGGCACCAAGATCGCGGTTTCAATCGTCGATTCCGCAGCCCAAATACTGGCCAGCGAGCGCATTGGCATGGCTCCCTACGAAGAGGTGCTGCCGCAGATACTGCAGCTGAGCAAAGACTTGGCGCAACGCTGCAATTTGCCGCTCGAAGACTTGCGAGCCTGCGGAGTGTGCGCCCCTGGACCGCTGGATATGGAAGGCGGCAGAATCATGAAATCACCCAATATGAGCTGGGATGCGGCCCCCATACGCGATGACTTGCAGAAGGCGCTACAAATCCCGACAGCCCTGGAGAATGACGCCAATGCCGGCGTGCTGGCCGAATGGTTCTTCGGCTGCGCCAAAGGCAAAAAAGACCTTATCTATCTGACTATGAGCACCGGCGTGGGCGGCGGCATAGTCAGCGGTGGAAAACTCATCACCGGCAAAACCGGAATCGCCGGCGAGCTGGGACACGTCGTGCTAGATGTCAACGGACCGCCCTGCGGCTGCGGACAGTATGGCTGCCTCGAAGCATACTGCGGCGGCATGAACGTCGCCAAACGACTGCAGGAAGAGCTGCGCACAAAGCCGGAACACGCCATGTTCAAACTGCCGGAAGTAAATGGCAAAATCGAAAACCTGACTTTCCAGGCATTGCGTGAAGGAGCCAAGGCTGGCATACCCCTGGCAATGCGGATGTGGGACGAAATCTGCTTTAGGCTGGCCCAGGGCTTGGGACTCTATATGGCAAGCTTTAACCCAGAGCAAATCGTGCTGGGCACCGCCGCCTACTATGCCGGTGACTTCCTGCTTAACCCGGTGCTCGCATATCTGCCGCGCTTCGCTTGGAAAGAGTTCCGCGACTGCTGTGAAATACGCACCTCCGAGCTGGGCCTGAAAATAGGCGAGCTAGCCGGAGCCTCAGTCGCCCTGAATGCCCTGCAATAAGCTAGATGCAGGACACGAAGAGGCACGAAGATACACTAAGGCAGATTAACAGGCATATCCTTGTTTTCTGCCTTGGTGTCCATTCCTGTCTCTTCGTGTTTATTTTCTCTGCTATAGAGCAGGGCAGCAGTGACCCATAGCCAGCGCTTGCTTAACAGATCATCCCAAAAACAGCAGAGCAACAGAGCCAGACAGAAAAACCGCAGGTATTCATTTTTCTGTCGGCTAAGCCTGAGCCAGAAGCATAACATTGCCAGCAGTGCCGGCAGCCCAAAGAGGCTGGCTAGGTTCAGGTATTCCTGATGCGGGTCCATAAAACTACAGAAGGGCTGGACCCAATGCGGTGAATTATACTGCTGCATAACGTATTCTATTTTGTCGCGATCTGCCAGTTGCGGATACGCTTCGCGGCAACCCCGGTTTCCCAGACCCCAGACCCAGTTTGTCCG
>JAAZIY010000150.1 GCA_012800625.1 Lentisphaerota bacterium | reverse complement strand
ATATGTATCAATACAATATAGATTTTTTGGCAAAAAAAAAGCCGCGAACTGATTTGTTCACGGCAGTGAAAATCGAGCTAAAAACCGGGGTAGCTCACGAACTAATTTTGATTCCGCAAGGCTGTGAAAAAGTTTAAGCTTCGCGAAATGGAAGCCGAACAAGGCAGAGGATATTCAAAAGGCTCATTGGACACTAAGTCACAGCAAGTTTTATCGGTCTGCTTTTTGCTCTGGCGAGCAGTTTTTGTTCATCCACTTATCCGGCTTGATAATTTTCGATATGGCATTATCTTAATGTTCCTTTACAAAGATATGTCTTGCTCCGGCATAGCTCAGCGGTAGAGTAGGTGGCTGTTAACCACTTGGTCGCTGGTTCGAATCCAGCTGCCGGAGCCAGTCGGACAATTTTATTCACTCCGGCATAGCTCAGCGGTAGAGTAGGTGGCTGTTAACCACTTGGTCGCTGGTTCGAATCCAGCTGCCGGAGCCATTATTTTTCGGCCCCGAAGCATCGGGGCATTTTTTTTGACGGCCAGCCTCCTTCCGGGCTGGCCGTTTCCTTTTCCGCCCACAAATCCAGCTTAATCAAGGGAATTTGTGACTTGCGCGCTACCGCTCGCCCGCCGCAAGTCGTTTGCCGCAAGGCAACAAGCTCGACTGTAAAAACCCCGCTTGACTTGAGCTGTTCACAGACCGTCGTATAACAGTCTACGTTAGAGCCATGCAGCCAAATGGAGTGCATGGCTACCCGACCCTCACTCATGGCAGGCTGAGTGTCCTGGAGCTCGCCCTGCCGTGGATTGAATTGTCACTTCAGCCAAAGGGTGCATGAGATGCCGATTCAAAAGCAAGACATTGAGTCTGAACTAAGTTATGCTTATCTGTACGCAGTTGCCGCCAAGGCTGGGTTTGCTTGTCAGGTCTCCGATAGATTGAGTGACAATCACGGTATTGATGCGACGGTTCGAGTTTTTGAGAAGATGTCCCAGGATTCTGTCCTGACAGATTTCAGCATGGATCTTCAACTAAAGGCAACAATCTAGAAACTCAGGGAAATTGAGGGCAGGTTTTCTTATTCAATCCCGGTGACGCAATATAACAAGCTCCGCAGCTTGTCCGCCGCCAACCAGAAGCTCCTGGTGCTGTTCCGCCTGCCAGCCGACGTAAACGAATGGTTAAGGCTCAGTGAGGAGCAGATGGTAATGAAAAAATGTGCATATTGGGTCAGCCTTCGGGGTGCACCTGAAATCAGCGGACAAGTGAGCATAACTGTGCGAGTGCCACGGAAAAATGTGTTTTCGCCAGATGCTTTTCGTGAAATAGCGCTGACCCGTTCGCTGGAGGAGTACCTGACCTATGAAGAGTGACAATGAACAGAGCGCGCTGGTTCAGATGATCCGCCCGATTTTTGCCAGAGATTATGCTCTCGCCACAGGGTGGAAACGGGTTGCGACGAAGTCTCAGGACTACGCCTTATTTGAGAATCCGAATGCCGATATGCTGCAGTTGCTGATTCCACAAGACCATCAGGCTTCGGACTACGCTGAGCGCATACTTGAAACTGCCGAGAAACTGAGCCAATTCGAGCGGCGGGACTTGACTGTCGTACTCAGGGATATGTTGCGCCCCAACTCTGACTGCCTCCACTTCAAGCGCGTTTCAGAGGGTACTAAGACCGGCGTGATATCCCTGCTCAATGGCGTTGGGTTCTTGGCGAGCATCCGCCGTCTTCTTGAATCAGCCGCTTGTGGTGTTGTAGATCCACAACAGTACTTTAAACGGCTTCAACGAACCGAGGCAAAGCAATTCCTAGAGTCCTGCCTGCTTGAGCAGACGGGGTTTGGCAGCTACGAGATGAACGTATCCTGCCCGTTGAGGTCTTTGACCTCGGATTCTGCTGCCCAAGCTCATTTGTTTCCTGACACAAAGACAGCCCCCTTCGAGCGTCGAGTCACCCACTACATTGTCAGTGCATCTAAGCAAATTTCCGATTCGATTGAAGCAGACGCGATTAACGAGCTGGTGGACAAGATCGGAGAGGCTAGAGAACAACTCGACTATCAATCATTTCCGGTTATAAATGCCAATTTTTGTGATGCCATTTTGGACATTCAGGCTGTGGACGATGCGGGGGACCTGTTTTTGTCGGCAACTTGGGCTCCGAAGCTTCCACATAGGCAAGATATGCCCAGTGAGATTCGTTTCCGTCCTGAGTACGTGGAGAAGATCGAGCAGATCAGCCGTCAGCTTAAGCCACCGCAGAAGGAGCAGGAGGCGATCAATGTCATTGCCTCCGTCGAGGCTTTGCGCGGCGATATCTCTACGTCTGGACAGCGTGAGGGATTCGTTGACCTTCTTGTTTTCGATAAAGAGAGCGAAGAACTTGTTCCAGCGTCTATCTACTTGAGTGCCGCAGATTATGTATTGGCGGATAAAGCTCATATGCAGGGCGGTTATGTCAAGGTTCGCGGGACCTTAGTTCGCGGACGCCGCAAGCATACAATTGATGCAGTGCAATCCTTTGAGATTCAGGATTAGAACTAGTCCAAGCACCTTGGCCTTAATGCCCCTTTTAGCTGAAGACGACTGGGTGTGGCTTCGTCTAAAATTAAAATTTCTGCCAAGAATGTGTTTTCATGCTATTTCATCGAGTTTTTCTGCTTTGTCCGACTCCCTTTTCCCAACAAACCAAAACGGGCAAGCGGCTTATGCGGCGCCGCATAAGCCTTTAGTGTGCTTTCGTGTCTCTTCGTGCCCTTTAGTGTCCTTCCCCTTCGTGTGTCTTTGTGATTCATGGGCTTTTTGGATCGCGTCCAAAAAGCCCATGAACCACAAAAAGCACAAAAGGCACAAAAAAAGGAAGCTGATTAAGCAGACAAACTACAATTCTAAGATTTCGAACAATCTGTTTTTATCTCAACAAAACAGAAAAAATGATGAAACAGCATGAAAAACGCAATTTTTTGGCAGAATACATGAGACGGGTCGAGGTCGGAGCGCCGGCTCAGTGCCTATTGGCGCTAACTTAAGCCTGAAAAGTGTTGTTCTCCGCCGGCTTCAGCCGGCGTATGTTCGTAGT
>JAAZIY010000149.1 GCA_012800625.1 Lentisphaerota bacterium | reverse complement strand
CGGTGGCGCGAAGCGCCATACTAAAATAACCCCAGGCGCGGAACCCGAAGGGTGGAGTGCCTGGGGAACAAGATACCCACCAAAACCGGCGCCTGAAAGGCGCTACAAAAGTCCTAAACCGCTGAATACAAAGAAAATCCTGTGGTTGGTGTTTTCTCACGCCGGCTAAAGCCGGCTAAGAGCGCAAGCTAAAGCTTGAACTACGAACATACGCCGGCTAAAGCCGGCGGAGAACAAGACTTTTCAGGCTTTATTCTGCTCTGTCCCAGCGCTCTTACTTATAGCCCCTCAGCCGACTTTTTCGCAGGATAACCAAACACAAAAAGGAGTCTTATCATGCTTATCGGCGTTGCTTCCACTGACATCAGCCCTCCCCTGGGCACCGCCCTGGCCGGATATTTCCGTGTCAGAATCTCGGACCAGCTGCACTCTCCGCTTATCGCCAATGCCCTGGTAGCCGGCGAGGGGGCAAACAAGGTCGCCGTCATTGCCTGCGACCTAATAACCATAACGAAGGAGCTGAGCGAGCAGGTACGCCAAATCGTATCCGCCAAGAGCGACCTGGCCGCCGCCAACATTATGGTCTGCGCCACTCACACTCACACCGGGCCGGAGCTGCGCGCGGGCAAGCTCCATCCGCGCAATGAGGAATATATGCAAGAACTGCCTGGGCGCATCGCCCAGGCCGCCATCTTGGCCAACGCCAATCAGCGCCAGGCAGTCTGCTGCCTGGGGACAGAGCCGGAGAGCGGCCTGGCTTTCAACCGCCGCTTCCGCCTGAAGGACGGCAGCGAAATAACCTTTGGTGCCGACCCCGAGAAGCTCGCCGGCGTGGCTGGCCCCACTGACCCGGCTTTCACCCTGGCCTGTTTCAAAACCGACCTGGAAGCAAGCCCCTTCGCCATAATCTGTAATTACAGTCTGCATATAGATGTGCAGGGCGGCAATGCCATCTCAGCGGACTACCCCGCCGTGCTGCGCAACACCCTGCGGAAGATATACGGCGAGGAGTTAGTCGTATTGTTCCTGCAAGGCGCCTGCGGCGATATCAACCATGTGCCCTATCTGCAAAACAACCCTTTTCCTAAAAAAGGCATCTGGAAAAGTGAGCAGATAGGCAAGGCCTTAGCGGGCAAAGCACTATGCATCAGCGAGAAAGCCCTGCCCAGCAATAGCGAAGATACCGGCAGCAGCCAAGAAATCCTGCAGGTGCCAAAGTTCCCCAAAAACGACCCGGCATATGCCATGCGTCTGAAACAGGCGCAGGAGGCAAAGGAGCCTAACTCCTTTGAACAAAGCCTGCTGGACCGGCATGCCGATTATGACGACAGCGGACTAACCGAGCGTGAAGTGCAAACCCTGCGCATCGGCGACCTGGCAATATGCGGCGCGCCGGGAGAATACTTCGTCGAGTGGGGGCTGGAAATCAAAAAGTGGTCGCCGGCGCCCTATACCGTGATTGCCGAGCTATGCAACGACTCAGCAGGATATATACCGACCTACGAGACATTTTTGCGCGGCGGATACGAATGCACTCCGGTAGTCTCGGTGACCTCAAGCCCGGCGCTGGGACAGATGATCGCCGACGCCAATTTCAGAAACCTGAGGAGGCTCTTCGCGAAAGCTCAGCCAGAACAATAAGCACTGCCAAGCCACAGGAGGCACTTGCAAGGCAGAGTCT
>JAAZIY010000017.1 GCA_012800625.1 Lentisphaerota bacterium | reverse complement strand
CTAGGTATACGAAGTGAGGACACTAAGCCACACTAAGTCGTCTTCGTCTAAAGGGGGCATTACGGCTAAAAACTTGCGTTTTTCAGACGATTTCATCAAGTTTTCAGTTTTTTGGGGACGAAATCATTATCTAAAAATAACAGCGGGGGTAGGATGCATTAGAGCAGTGTCTTGTAGTCTTCTCCCTATGCTTCGACTACAATCAGGGCGTAGCCCTGCATCTGCGCCAGCGTGAAATGGCAGTAGCCATCCTCCAGGCGAAACTCCAGCTCCTGGCGGTGCGGAGCCAGATAGACGCATTTTACCTCGTCCGCGTCGATGCGCAGAGCCAGCTCCTGGTTGACAAGCGTGGCGCGGTCCTCGAGGGCCACCGCGTTGCCGCGCAGCTCTGGGGCATAGGCAAGGATGTGGAGCAGGCGCATATTGCCGTTCTGCTGCACGAAGGCGCGGGCAAAGCTGGGCAGACCCGGGGCGCGCAGCATGGGACGCGGGTGAAAGTGCTCGATAACATTGCCCAACAGCAGGCGCAGCTGATAAGGCGAACGCTCAAAGTAGCCTGCGAAGATGCGCCCGCTGAAGTAGGCCACCTGAGGGTTGAGAGCCAGGAAAGGCAGTCCGCTCTTTTCCTGCGGCGGCGTATAAAAATGACTGCGCAGGCCGTCAAAACCGCGGTTCATATAGGGCTTGATGATCTCCATGCTTAGCTCGGCCCCGGGCTTGAGACGCACCGCCAGCGCCTGCGCATACAGCGACAGGGGCATCTCAGGCAGACCCTGGGCAAAAGGCCCGGTGGACTCAAAATATACCGGGTCTATCCCGCTGGCGCCGCGGTATTCCACCGGCCAGGCGGGCAGGACGAAGCCCTGGCGCTGCAGATCCAGGCCGGACTCGCCACTGGCAATAATGCGCCCGCCCTGGTCCAAATGCTTTTGCAGACGGGCCTGGCTCTGCTCCGAGAGCAGGATCTTGTCAGGCAGCAGCAATATCTTATAGCCCTCCCAGTCTGCGCCCTCGGTGAGCACATCGAACTGGTATTTGAGTTCGGAGAGCATGCGCACCGCCGCCCGTAATTCCTGGTTGCTGCGCAGCACATTTTCTTCGCTTTGAGTAAAAACGACGCCGATTTCGGGCTTGTTACTGGCCTCGTCGCACCATTGGTCATATTGCTGCATATTGTTATAGACCTTTTTCAGCAGGTCAAAGACCGGCTGGTCGGCATCGCCGCGCGGGTGCCAGTGACCGCCCACATTTGGCCGCATGCCGTTGGCCAGGCCATAGAAGAGGTCGAATTCCAGGGCCTCCTCTTTGCGCAGTCCGCCGAAGTCTCCCCAGTCATAGAAGCGTGCCGGCATATTAAGCACTGGTGCTCCCTGGGCCACGTTTCGCAGATAATGTGCCTGCACCGGCAGGAAGTCGTAGCCCAGTCCCGGCACG
Organism: Lentisphaerota bacterium; assembly: GCA_012800625.1. Lineage (GTDB taxonomy): Bacteria > Verrucomicrobiota > Lentisphaeria > Oligosphaerales > Oligosphaeraceae > JAAZIY01. The sequence goes on along the minus strand of JAAZIY010000017.1, from coordinate 4,477 downwards.
GTAGGCAGGCTTTCGCTCTCGAAATGCGAGTTGTATCCCTGCATTTCCTCGACCATGCTGCCGTTAAGAAAAAACATGGCCTGCGGCAATATGTCTTTGATCAGGGCATGCAGCTCTTTTGCCAGGCGCAGCACTGATTCGCCGGTGAAGGCCTCCAGCTCGCTGCGCTTGTTGTAGTCTATGCCACGTGCCTGCATTTCGCGCATGCAGTAAGGGCAGATACAGGTGAGCTGCTTGCTCATGCAGTCAAAGAAGAAGCCGTCCGGAGCCAGCGTCTGGGCCAGTTCGCGCACCATATTCTTGAGATGCTCGCGAAAAGGCGAGTTATAGCAGGTGCAGCGCATATATGGGCTGATGCGGTTTTCGCTGATGCTGCGTCCATCCGGCGCAATGCGCATCCAATCGCGGTGCCGGATAAGCTCTTCGTCGCTTAGCGCACCGTTGAAATATGCGCTGACGCGTATGCCTTTTGCCTTGCAGGAGCGCAGGATTTCACCGAAGAGGTCATATGTCAGGCCAGGGTGTTTGTATCCGCAGGCGGTATCGTAGTAGGCGTTGCCCTGGTTGCAGCGCGCATGCCAGGTGATGAAGTCAACCCCGCAGGCAAGCAGATTGTCTGTGAATCGCTCAACATCAAAATCCTTGCCTAAATCAGGGATCAGGCTGCTGGTGTGAAAATCATAAAAAAGCGCATACTTGATCTTGAGAGACATAAGGAGTTCCTGGCAAATGGGTAGACAAATAAACGAAGAGCGGTTTAATATACAGCGATAATAATGCCGTGGCCCAAAAAAACCGACAAGATAGGGCAAACAAGCCCAGACCCAGGCGCCGGCCCGTTTTTTGGACACGAAGACAAAGCATTGATAATCAATTAGCCCTTGTCGGTAAAACCCCGCTTCAGTGAAGCAGTGCCGAATTTTTGTCGCAGCTCATCGACGGCTTTGTCCAAAGAAGCATCCCTGGAGTTGGCCTGCGGCGCTTCTTTTTCCGGCTCGGGGAAAAGCAGCAACTGCCGTGGTTTCTCGCTCGGCGTCTCCGCGCTGTCTTGCAGTTGGCTTACGCCGAAGCCGACCAGGCGCACAGGCTCCCTGCTTAGGCTTTGTTGAAACAGGCTTGCTGCGGCATTCAAGAGAACGCGGTCGGCTTGACTGGCGGGCTGCAACGACATTTGCCTTGTTATGCTGCGAAAGTCCTGAAAACGCAATTTCAGCCTTGCGCAGCCGGCCAGCAGTCCTTCTGCTCGCAGGCGTGCGCCAACCTCCTCGCAAAGCCGCAAGAGGCAATTCCGCACTGTTTCCATGTCGTTACAGTCCTCGGCAAAGGTCTCCTCGCGCGAAATCGACTTGGGCAAGGCTGGTTCGCGCTGCACCTGGCGCTCATCCTGGCCATGCGAAAGCAGATGCAAATGCCGGCCAGTGGCGGCCCCCAGTAATTTCACCAGCAGATCCAAGGGGGTTTTCTGCACATCCGCGATCAACTTGAGTCCGTAGCTCTCCAGCAATTGGGCGGTTTTTTGCCCCACCCCGTAAATTTTCTGCACTGGCATGGGGGCCAGCAAGTCCACTATGCGGCTTTGCTCCTCGGGCATCACAGTCAGTCCATTGGGCTTCTGCATTTCGCTGGCCAGCTTGGCCAGGAACATATTACTGGCCACGCCCACCGATGAGCTTAAGCCAAGTTCCTCGCGGATGCGCTTTTGCAGGCCAATTGCCGCTGCTACCGGGTCCGCGATATGATGCACTCCCTGCAAATCCAGAAAAGCCTCATCAATGGAGGTCATCTCGACAAAGGGGGTCAAGTCATAAAAAAAACCGCGGATTTGTCCGGATACCTCCTCGTATCTCTCGTGGCGGCCCGGCACAAAAATCCCCTGTGGGCAGAGCTTGAAGGCGGTCTGCGAAGGCATGGCCGAATGCACACCGAATCTCCGCGCCTCATATGAGCAGGTGGCCACCACCCCGCGCTTGTCCGGCGCCGAGCCAACTATCACCGGCTTGCCGCGCAACTCGGGATGATCCAATTGCTCAACCGAAGCAAAAAAGGCATCCATATCCAGATGCAATATATGATTTTTTGAGTGGACAGCCATTGGAAAATACTACTTCGCATAAAGAGCGCAGGCGGACACGAATATAAATATACCCTTCTATTAGGAATGCACGCAGACCAAAGTCTAAAAAGGGTTCGGTGCTTCTAGGAGCAGCCGCTTAAGTGTGCCCCCTGTGTTTGAGTGCCCACGATCCTGTTTATCGTCTTTTGGGAACTCTCTCTGCAATGCTGGGCACTTCAAGGGCGTCGTTCTTTGAGGCTCAAAATCAGCGTGTGCCTCAAGGCGGACAGAGCCGGGCTTTGAAAGGCTTCTTTGCTGGACTGTTTGCCGAACCAAGCCCAGTTGACATCGTTGTCAAGCATGTGTTCAGGATGCTCGACGATGCCGCCGACGGCGCTGACCGCCTCGGGAACAAATACTCTGCCGTCAGGATACCGTAGCTCGGCGTAGCAAAGACCGCGTCCGCCCAGCCCTGAAAGCTCAAAACGGAGCGCCTCGGGTCGCTCCAAGCTGGGCTTAAAAGGGATGAATCTCTCAAACAAGGCGGTCTCAGAGCTGTCTGGCTTGAGATTTTCCTGGAAAATCTTGTGCCAAAGACTATCGCAGCACAAAAAAATGGAGACCGGCTGCACAATAAACTGGTCGGGAGCGCAGCAGCGCAGGCGCAGAAAGGCGCATTGCTCCAAGGAGTCCAGGTTTTTAGACAGCTTTTCCATCAGCCCGGCTTTGATTTCAGTAAAGCTGTTTGGCACTATGCCGGGACGCTTTTGCTCCCACTCATTTTCCAACTCCGCCAGCACCTGCTCGATTTCAACGAAAATCCGCTTGATGCCAGCCCTGCGCTCGGCGCTCAGGCCGCGGTCCAATGAGTCGTGAAACAGTTTTTTCAAACTTTGCGCCAGTCTTTTTTGACGCAGCGAAAGGAGCATGTCTTTACAGACTTGACGGCCAGCTTCTTTTTTGATCTGAGGCAGATAATGCTGCAGGAAATGATAGAGCCACTCGTCGGTCTGCATCAAGGCATAAGGCAGACCGAAAAAATTTCTACTAAACAGGCGGCTTTCAGAGAGCTGAGCAAAGTGGTTTCTGAATCCGCCAGTCATGCCTTGCTTGATTCCGGCTTCGAAAAGCTTATCCTGTGCTCCGAAAAGCTCCTGCATCATGGCTTGTACGGCCTCTTCTTCGGACAGCCCGCTCATCAAAAAACCCGCATAGGCAAAATTAGGCAAGCTGCGCTGATAGAAAGAAAGTTTTTTCTCCCAGGAGGTTACCAAGCAGCCCAGCACTTTGCGGTTTTCCGCGTACTCGATAAAGGAACGCAGGTTCCCTATGCTGCTGACCGAGGGTGCAATGATGGTCTCCAAGCCATGTTTTTCATTGAGCGCAATGCGGTCTTCCTCGCTGATATCAAGCAGATGCCCCTGATATGAGCGCACATCCTGCTGGTATTGCCAATCGACCATGATTATGTCAGGGGGCAGATCCTGAATTATGTTCCTATAGTTGTCAAACATGTCTGACCACATTAGCATACGCTTGCCAGCCTTTTTCAGGCAGGCGTGAATCCGCTCAATGTGCTGTAGAAAGAGGCGCGCCTCCGCCAAATGGTCTGCCGCGTCAGCCCGGCAGCGCGGACAGAGATTGAAATCCCAGACCTCGTCGAGTCCGGCATGAAAATATGGCGAGGGGAAAAGCGCGGCCACCTCATGTAAATAGGCTTCCATAAAGGGGTAAAACTCAGGATGCTTAGGGCAGAATGCGTCTTTGTGGCTGCCGCCGAAGCGTCCTTTCATATCACCCTGCAGTTCCGCTAGATGCTGCAGCGGCTTATGTCTCAGAAAACGTTCGGCATGTCCCAGGGTTGACACGCAGGGGAACAGTTCAATGCCTTTCTGCTCTGCGTAGGCCAGCAGCGAGCGTATCTGTTCCTCGCTATAACTTTCCTCCGCAGTCGGATATGGATACGAAGCAGTACGGATGCGGTCTTCCAGATAAAGCATAATGCCGTTATACTGGCAGCGCGCCGCAAAGTCAATAAAGTCGCAGATAAACTGCGGCGTCTCCATTTGTCGAGCCAAATCCAATTGAGCCAAGCGTAGTTGCATTGCTGACATGAGTTTTCCTCCTTTTTTAGACTATGCTCAAAAGCTAAGCAGGCAATATGTTGGACAGCCTCTAAGCTAACGGTTGAACCTTCCGAATGCAAGAAGCCGGGCCCCATAGAGTGCCAGAACTTCGTCAAACCGGGGGAGTGGGAACGGGAGCAGGGAGGAGTTTGGACACAAAGACACACGAAGCTACACTAAGACACACCAAGTAGTCTTCGTCGAAAATTAGAATTTTAGCAGAAAATTTGCTTTTTTCATGCTATTTCATCGAGTTTTTTTGCTTTGTCCGGCTCCCTTTTCCCAACAAACCAAAACG
>JAAZIY010000148.1 GCA_012800625.1 Lentisphaerota bacterium | reverse complement strand
TGGCGCGGAGCGCCATACTATAATAACCCTAGGCACGAAGCGCGGAGCGCGCAGTGCCTAGGGTTAGGCTACCACACAAAACAGCGCCTGAAAGGCGCCACTAAAACCGTCCCCGTCCCAGAGCTTGAAATTTGTCCTCAGGCGTATTATATTAGCGTTTGTCTTATACAGTTATTATATTTTTCTCTTTGAATAAGCATTATTATCTTAAACTTGGTTTTCCCGATGAGTTTAGCTATGTCAGAAAAAAAACCGCATCTCGCCTTGTTGATTGATCTCGAAAACTTTCTTGGCGGCCTCGAGTCCGACGGCCAGGTTACCGCATTAACCGAGCTGGTGGGCGGCCTGCAGAGCAACCTGGGCAAGCTGGTATATCGCAAGGCCTTCGCAGACTGGAACAACAACAAGCTGCGCAAAGCCGCAGCCGAACTGCAGCGCCAAGGCATCAGCATGCAGCACCTGCAGCGCGGTCAAAACAAGACACTGAGCCAGGATATGCTCGCCTTGGAAGCCATGAGCTGCCTGGCGATAAAACCAGAATTGGACGGCTTTGTTATCGCTACCGCAGAGGCCGACTACCAGGCACTGCTGGGATATCTTAAAAATGCCGGCAAAACCGTTATCGGCATCGCCAGCGACAGCAATGCCAACAACAGCTGGAAAAAACTTTGCGACGAATTTCTGCCCATCGGCAGCGGCAAAGCCCCCAGCGCTGCCAAGAGCGCCGGCAGCAGCGCGCCGGCAGCCCCCTCAGGCCCGGAAAAGAACGCGGTGGTCACTGTCCTGAAGGACCTGGTGCCGGTCAACGGCCTGCTGCTCGAAGAGCTGGAACAGAAGCTGAAGGAGGCCTTGCCGGACTTTTCACCGGGCCAGTTTCAATGCGGCAGCCTGATGGAGTTCCTGCAGTCCCTGGGCAACAGCTTCAAACTCAACCAGAGCGAGGAAGGCCTGCTGGTCATCGGCCCGGCCGGCAAAAATGCCTCGCCATACAGCCTGCAAGAGCTGCAAAGCTTCTCCTTTGAAGAATATATGCATGTGACACGCTGGTATATCGAGGACGGCAATATACGCGACCGCGTGCTGCATAATATCTACGCCTTGTTTGAAGACAATGGCAGAGTGCTCACTAATGAAGAACTGCACAACCTGGTGGACCCGGACTGCATAGTGGAGGAAAGACCCTGGTACGGAACCATTTTCTCGCTGGTCTACGGCGCCTGCCTCTGGGAAAACCCGGACGACTCATCCGTGCCACTGCCCCGCAGAAGACTGTCCCTGTTCCGCACCGTGAAAAACGAGGAGGAGTTCCTGGTGCGCTACTATACCAGCCTCTTCCACAAGGCCTACACCGAGCGCCCAGGACTGACCGCGCAAATGTGCGCCGAGCTGATGCACCCCGATGACGTCGAGGCACACCTGCCGCTGTACGAAAGAGTCCTCGAAGAACTGGAAAAAAGACACTAGGATAAATCCCCGCCCACGCTAGCCAAGCTCTTTTGCTTCGTGTGACTTAGTGTGACTTCGTGTCCCAACCCTGCCTTCCCAGCCTCGTGTCCTACTTGTCCGACTGCGGTTTTTTCACCTATACCTGCAATGCACAGGGCATCGCTGCTCTGCTGCCTGAGGTAAGGGCCGCTTTTTCATTGGCGGCGCAGGCCTATTTTTGCGCCACTGCCCAAAGGCCGCGGGTCAACAGCGCCTGGCGCAGCCTGCGGCACTGCGCCGAACTCATGGCCGGCTTCAGCCAGGAACAGCTCGAAGCCATGTACTGTCGTAATGGCTATCCCGACTATATACGCAGCATCGTCGAGGCTCGCCAAAAAAACGGCGGCAAGCTCGAAACCGAGCAGGTCTACAAAATACTGCAGCAACGCCAGGAAGGCTATATCTCCTGGCATCTGCTCGGAGCCGCCATCGACCTCGCCAAAGAAGGACTGCAAAAACCGGAACTCCTGCGCAAAATCCTGGAACAACACAACTTCAGCGTGTTTGACGAGGAGGACCTGGGCATAGCCTGCCTGCATGCCGCGTATAAAGGGCTGAAAGCACAAATCCTGAGAAAGTAAAAGGCGGGCGCAGGCTAAAATAATCTTTCTGGATATGAAGAATGCCGCCTATTGATGACTCCAAACTATTAGAAGGGCTTACCAATTCGCAGCTGGAAGCGGTTACCCATCTCGATGGCCCCATGCTGGTGGTGGCCGGCGCCGGCTCAGGCAAAACCCGCGTGGTCACCCGAAGGCTGGCATGGCTGCTGCGACAGGGAGTCTGGCCCGAACAAATATTGGCCATGACCTTTACCAACAAGGCGGCCCGCGAAATGCGCCAGAGAGTGCAAGAACTCAGCGGCAAACAACCGCGCAACCTGGGCACCTTCCACGGCTGCTGCGCTAGATTCCTACGCTTTGACATCGAAAAAGCAGACTTCGGACGCAGCCGCGACTATAGCATATATGACGACAGCGAACAGCTCGCCGTGTTGAAAAACTGCCTGAAAGACCTGAGCCTGGACAATAAAAGCATCAACCCCAGAGAGCTGGCGCAGCTTATTAGCAAAAGCAAAAACCAGCTCCTGGACTTCGCAGAGATGCTCGAACAACAGCCATATTGCCCGCACCCTGAATTGCTCCTGCGACTGTATCGCAACTACGAAAACAAGATGCGCCAGCTGAACGCCCTGGACTTTGACGACTTGCTCTATCTGGTCGTCAAGCTCTTGCAAAATGACCCCGCACTGCTCGAAATGTATAGGCACCGCCTGCAATACCTGCTGGTGGACGAGTACCAGGATACTAATCACCTGCAATACAAAATGGTCAGACTCATAGGCGGACAAAGGGCAAATATACATGTCACCGGAGACCCAGACCAGAGCATATACTCCTGGAGAGGAGCAGACTATCGCAATATCATGGACTTCGTGCGCGACTACCCGCAGGCCAAGGTGGTGAAGCTCGAACAAAACTACCGCTCAACACAAAATATCCTCGAAGTGGCAAACTCGCTGATCAGCCGAAATCAAGTGCGTATCGATAAAAACCTGTTTACTGAAAACGAGGCCGGCGCACCGGTGGAATGCCACCAGGTGGCCGACGGACAGGCCGAGGCGCAATGGGTGCTCAACAAGGCCAGAGAACTGCAGGCACAGGGACAGGCACTGCGGGATATCGCAGTGCTGTATCGAACCAATAACCAGGCCCGGGAAATCGAAGAGGCACTTATACACGCTAACCTGCCCTATCAAATCATGGGCGGACTGCGCTTCTATGAACGCAAGGAAATCAAGGACTTTATCGCGTTTCTGCGCCTGAAGGCTAATCCCAGAGACGAAATGGCGCTGAAACGAGTGCTTACTTGCTTGAAAACCGGCATAGGGCCAAAAACGCTGCAAGACCTGCTCAACCAGGCCGACAAAGAAAACCTGGACATCCTCGGCTTCCTGGCAGAACGCCTGCCACTGCTGCCCTGCTGCGCCGGCAAAGGCAAAAGAGCCGCACAAATGCGGGAATTCTCACAGTGGTGCCAAGGCCTGCGCGAACTCGAAGACGAGTCACTGGGCACACTATGCCGAGCCGTCTTCGACCTCTCCGGCCTGCATGACGCCATTGAACAGCAGTATGACAAAATACAGGCCGAGGAGCGCTTGCAGAACCTGGACAGCCTGCTCAGCCGCGTGCAGGTCTTCACCCAAGAGAACCCCGAAGGCGACCTGGTTGACTTCTTGCAGGATCTCTCCCTGGTCAGCGATGTCGACAAACATGACCCGGAGGCCAACTCCATCGTGCTCATGACCCTGCATAGCTCCAAAGGACTAGAGTTCCCCTTCATTATTATCGCCGGAGTCGAGGAGGGACTGCTGCCGCATAACAATAGCATACATGACCCGGCTGGCTTCGAAGAGGAAAGAAGACTCTTCTATGTGGGTATTACCAGAGCCAAAAAAGCCGTGTTCCTGCTCTACTGCCGCTCAAGATGCATATTCGGCAAATGGGACAATAATCGCCAACCCAGCCAGTTTCTGGATGAATTGCCTAACCGGAAAAATTGCTATAAGCCGGCAAAACAACACAACCAAGAAAATTATCATAAATATCAGCCCTCCTGGAAAATGCAAAACGATGAAAGTCTGCAGAACCAGGACATGGATGAGCTGCCAACCATTATCGAAGACTGAAAAACGGTGCTTTGGACGCCAAGGCGCTATGAAAAAATAAATTGTTAAACTTTACTGAGCAGATTCGCTTTCTTGCCATACTGTATATTCGGGTTTTTCTTGTACATACTGACCAGAAACAACGCAACTTGACAATTTA
>JAAZIY010000147.1 GCA_012800625.1 Lentisphaerota bacterium | reverse complement strand
GGGGGCTTTTACCCAGGGTAAGCTCGGCCTGCGGCCTCGCTTACCCTGGGCTTTATTCGGTTGCCCCTTCGGGGCACACCCTGGGCTAGCCACTATCGCTCAAAAAAGCGGCAGGGAAAAGTAAAGGGTCGGATAAATCACGTAAATAAGGCTCATTCTTCTTCCATGCCGAGCAGGTCTTTTTTGAATGAGGCAGCCAGCTCCCGCCGCACCTGTATGCGATCGTTGAAATTGCTTTGCTGATCGACGATATTTGCTGGCAGCGTGAGCAGCTCGGTCAGCTTAGCTAGTATCTTTCTGATATCCAGCCAGGGCAGCATTTCCATTTCCACCCCGAGCCAGAGAGTTGAGAGCAGGTATTCGGCCTCTTCGAAGCTCAGCAGGCTGGCTCCGCGCAGGGTGCCCACGGCGCGGCCTATGTTGTCAGTGATGATAAGCCGGTTCTCCTTGTAGGACTGAAACACCTGGCGGCAGAGCAGCTCGTTTCGGGCTATGCTGCGGCTCAGCTCCAAAAAGCGCTCGATATACTGTTCGGGCGGCAGCAGGCTGTCACTGGACTGCAGGATATACAGGGAGGCCCCGGACTGCTCGTTTTTCCGAAACAGCGGCCTGAGGTTGAAGTGCATATCCCGGCAGGCTCGCACCAGAGCCTCGATGCGGCCATCGTAATTCAGGGCGGGAAGATGCATGAGCTGGCCCAGGCTCATGGCTGAACCCAGGGAGTTGAGGTGACGCGACACGCGCCCGAATTTCGCATGAGAGAGCAAATCAAAAGTGGAACTCAGGTTTTTCGAAAAGTCCTGCAAGTGCCGCAACATGATAGGCAGCTCCTCGGCCTCTCCCCAGAAGTTGACGCGAAGATGGTCGATGTCATTCAGCAGTGCAATAACACGCTCATTTTCGCTGACAAAGAGCCTGGTGGCATGCTTGCGCTGCACGAACTCCTGCGGACACCAGCCCCTCTCGGTCAACTCCAGCCGCGCCGACTTTTCCATTTCGGCAGGCACATACTCGCGGTATTCTCCGAAGATGGGTTCCCGGCGCAGAAATGCGGCCAGCAAGGCGCTGACCTCGGCGCCCTGCTCCAGGTTCTTGGCAAAGGGGGGCAGTTCAAAGCCGCTCAGGTTATAGTTGCCAAAGAGCAGGCTGGACAAACGCACCAGACCTTGCTCATCTCTTCTCTTGGGTAGCCAGGGCAGGTTGTTTTGCGTCTGTCGAGGCAAGGCGAGCTGGTCCTCGATTTCCCTTGCTCCCCAGTCGCTTTCGGAGCCGACCTGTCTCAGGCGGTTGATTTCGCGCAGTCGGCTTTCCAGCTCCTCCTTCAGGGTTGCGGCCACCTCGTATTCTTCGGCCTGCACGGCGGCCTGCAGCCTTGAATTCAATGAGCGAAAGGCGGCCTGTTCTTTTTGTGCCTCATGCCGGGTCTCCTGGCTGCTCTCTGCTTGCTCGGGGGCGGTATAAACGAAGTCTTCTTTCAGGTTAAGGTGGCTGCGCACTTCGGCGTCGAAGCAGTCCAGGCAATCCGGGCAGCCCAGCAGCAGGTCACGTCGCAGCTCGTCGCGTTGCAGTCCACAGTTTGGGCAGGCTCTGGCTTCCGCCTCCTGCTCTTCGCTGTCCTCTCCCCGTCGCATGAAATTATCGATAAGCTTCATCATAACATCGGGTTTGGGCAAGGAGCCGCTTTTCAGCAGCTCGGTCAGGTCCGAGGGGCTAAGCTCTTCGGACATGATTGATTTCATGGCGCAGCCGGCACAGATACTGATGGTATGCACATTGCCTTGCGCATCCACGCCGCGTATATGTATCAAAGCCTCTTCTTTGTGGCATCTATCGCAAAGCATGATTATTCCTTTCTAAACCTTAAACGGGTAAGAAGATGTGGGAGGGCAAATGGACTCGGACAGGCAGGACGCGAGGGCGGAAGAGCGGCCCCCAGCAAAAACAGGAAATTAAGGCTAAGGACTCTTGTGGCGCCCCTACAGGGCGCCGGATTCTGGGGGGGGCTTTTACCCAGGGTAAGCTCGGCCTGCGGCCTCGCTTACCCTGGGCTACATTAGGTTGCCCCTTTGGGGCACCCAATGGACTGAATTTCGGAGGAAAGTAAAAGTAAGACTTTTTAGGCTTTATTAGGTTGCCCCTTTGGGGCACCCAATGGACTGAATTTCGGAGAAAAGTAAAAAGTAAGACTTTTTAGGTTTGCTGTGGCTTAGTGTCTCTTAGTGTCCAAAAGCGCCTGCAGCAAGGCTCTTTCAGCGCTAAAGCTAAGACTGCCGGCCTCCTGCAAGGCCTTGTCGTTGGACGACGGTTTTTTTTTGCCCTGCAGGTAACAGTGGAAGAGCAGCTCCCGCCAAAAGTACGGCGTTTCGCCTTTGAGGGCGGCTCCGCTTTCAAGCGTCTGACAGACCCGGCGTTCTTTTTCGTTGGCAATCAGGCAATTACGCAGGAAAAAGTCCAAGTCTTGCAAGGCGCTGCTCTGTCCTTGCAGACAGAGCAATGCAGCTCTCAGCATCTGTATTCTGGCATAATAGGGCAGCAATCTAGGTTCTTCCAGTTCAAGTACCTGGCTGCATATTTGATATGCGGCGTTGAGGTTGGCATTTTGCAGTTCATGCGCGACGCGGCGCAGCAGCCAATCGAAGGCGGCGTCTCCGCCCAGCAGTGACCAGGCGCTGGCTTTGCGCCGCAGTATCTCCATCATTCTGGAGTCGTCATGTCCGTCCAAGCCCTGTTCAGCCATGCTTGCCAGGCAGAGTCTGAGCAGATACTCGTCGCCCCGGCTCTCGAAGTTTCTCAACAGGCCTTGCCATGCTTGCTGCCTGCTGCGCAGTCCTCCGGGGTTTTCCGTCGTTTTTGGCAGGTCCTTTTCCTGTAGCGGGCGCAGTACACTGAGCAGGGTTTCATCCAGCTCGTCCTGCGGCAATGCTCGCCACAGCTCTCTGACGCTACGTTCCTGCCGGCTTTCCAGCAACACTGCAAACACTGTGGCCAGATATGCATTTTTGGCTGCTTCCGGCAGGAATTGCAATAGTTCGACACACTCTTTCAGGTTTTGTGCCTCGACATAATCCGGCTTGCTTCGTTTCATCAAGACGAAGAGCTGCTGCAACATTTTGCCCAAAGCGCGTTCGTCTCCTGTGAGTTGCATCGCATCCAGCTCTTTTTCCCCTGGGCTGCGCGGTTCTCCTCTATAGAGTTGTAGCAGGCTGCAGCCGTAATTCAGCATAAGCAGCTCTCTGCCCTTTTTGTCTACTGCGTCCCGGCTTTGAGCCAGCAGGCCGTAGCCTTGCAGCGCCAGCTGCCAATTGGCGTCGGCCAAGTGCGCCAGGTTCTGCAGCCAGGCCAGGTCCTGCGGCTCGATTTCAGCGCTATTATACAAGCGCATTAGCCATTGATAATTCGTTGCGGCCAGCTGGTTATTTCTGCTAAGCATAAAGGGCCAGGGCGGCGCTTCGAGCAAGGGCATCTCGTATGCGCCTCCGGAGTCCAGCGCCAGCAAAGCACGTTGCTGCAAAGCATCAAGCTGCTCGCGCTCCGGGTACTTCACCGCGGCAGCCAGGCAGCGGGCAAATTGAATTTTCTGCAGGGCCAGGTCGGGTCTTGTATCCATCAGGCTCTGGGCCTGGTGCAGCAGCGCACCGGCTCTCAAGTCCAGCTGCAGCTCTGCGCAAACAGCCAGGATGCTCTCCAAGAGGTTTTTTTCTTCGGCAGACAAGGCATTTGCGGCGCGCAGCAGCCTGCGTGCCTGGCGGCTGGTCTCCAGTCTCGAGCCTTCTTGGCAGAGTCGTGCCAGTTCGGCAAGTTCCCGCTTGGTCTCCAGTTCACGTTCACTCAGGATGAGCCTGGCACCCAGCGCCTCCCAATACTCCAGTTTGTCGCCTCCCATATCGGCGTATTGGCGCAGGGCGCTTTGGTAGCTGCGCGCATTTCCCGAAAACAGCAGCTGAGCCAGGTAGAGTTCGGGTTTAGCGCCGCTTGCCGGGCTGAAGAAGGCGGCCTTATACATGGGCAGGAGCAAGCCGGCTTCATTTAGCTCGCGCCAGCTCAGACTGCGCCGCATGCTGCCTTTTTCCAGGATTTGCTCGACCAGCACCGAGTGCGGAAAAACATCATTGACCAGGACTTTGAAGCCCTCCTTGCCGCTAAAGTTTTTTCCCAGCAAGCGCTGTTTATGCAGTAGCAGCTGACTGGGCGCCTCATCGAGCATACTGATGAGCTGCTGTTGCATAAAAAACAAAAGCCCCTTTCCAGCAGAGCTGATATCCTGCCCCATAGCGTTATCCAGCAAACGCATAAGCAATTCAGCGCTGTCAGCCTGTGCCGGCTGGTATTGGAAGCCGGCCAGTCTGGAGAAGATGCGCGTTTCTGTCAGGCTTTGATTTTGCGCCGCGCTGAGCACAGTGGCAAGGCTGTATGGCACCAGGAGCGCGGCGTCCGGCTCTCTGTCTACGGGCGCCGGCTTATTGCCGTCCTTCTCGGCAGACCCGGATTTTTTCTGAGCGACAGGGGCAGTGTCAGCGCCGTTTTCTGCTTCGGCCACAACAAGGGCGACTTTGCCGCCTTCATTTTTTGTCCCGGCTCGCTCTGCGCTCTCTGCGCTATTCACGGCGGCAGGCGAGCCGTTTTCCTGCCCTCTCGCAGCGGGCGCATCCTCGGCGGCGGCACGCGTGTTTTGCGGCTTGTTTTCGACAAGAACAAGCTCTTTCTGGGTCTGACGCCGTTTTTCTTCGAGCTGTTCTCGCATTGACTTGCGCCAGTAAAGGAAGCTCAAAAACAAGAGCATGGCCAAAGAAATCATAATGGCGACAGTCCAAAAGTATTGCTTGGCTGGTTCTTTTCTTTCCTTGACGGGCAGAAAGCCGGCTCGACTCGCGTTGCCCGAATGCTGACTCAGCGGCAGGCTGACGCTGGGGCGGCTGCGGCGCAGGCGGATACGGCTCAAGTCAGAATTGCCCGTGCCGGCGATCGAAGCGCGGATTTCCGCCAGCTTGGCAAGCAGCTCCGACCAGGATGCCGGACGCTGCTCGGCGTCCTTGGCCAGCATGCTGTCAATGAAATCGGCCAGTTCAGGGCGGATACCAGAACAGCGCGTATGCAGGGGCGGCAGCTCTTCTTCGAGATGCCGCTTCATCACCAGCTGCGCATCAGTGCCGGGAAAAGGCGGCTTGCCTGACAGGAGATGATAGATGCTCGCTCCAAAGGCGTAGATATCGGAACGGCAGTCTCCCTTGCGCAGCTGCCCGCGTATGAGTTCCGGCGAGGCATAATGCGGGGTGAGCATAAGCTCATGCCCCTCGTATTCGTGTCCGGCCACCTTGGCCAGGCCGAAATCAGCCAGCTTGGCCTGGTCAAACTCGTTCACCATGATATTCTCAGGCTTGATGTCGCCATGCGTCAGGCGCTGACGCTCCCAGCCATAGTTCAAGGCGCTGGCGATCTCGCTGGCGTATTTAAGCGTGGCAGCCACCTCCAGATGCCCTTCGCGCAGGATGCGGCGCAACAGGGTTTCGCCATTAACATATTCCATGGCAAAATAATAAATGTCGCCATTGGCAATGCCGGCATCGTAGGCCTGGATAATGTTGGGATGCGACATGGCAGCAGCGGCGCGCACCTCGTTGAAGAAGCGCAACACGAAACTGCTGTTGGAGGACAGCTGGCTGGAGAGCACCTTTACGGCCACCTGGCGCTCGAGATCAACCTGCCGGGCCAGATAGACCACAGCCATGGCGCCGCGGCCAACCTCGCTGACAACCTGATACTTGTAGTTGCCAATCAGCAAGGTGCCCGGATCAAGATAACCCATGCTGCTCTCTGACTGCATCTGAAAAACCCTTAAATTCAAAAAACGGCAAAGCGCCCAGAGTTAATTTAACGCCGCATTACCTATGAACAAGCGGGAAAACGAATATTCGCCAGGAAGAGAGGACAACTGCGACAATGCGCCAGGCGTAAAACCATAAAACCCGGGCAACTCTGAGCGCATCTAAAAAACTTCGTGTGACTTCGTGTCTCTTCGTGTCCTCTCCCTTCGTGTGCCTTTAGTCCCAGTTCCAGTCAGTTCATCATTTTGGACAGGATTTTCCTACATGTTTTTCAGTATTTGCACTGCGCCCTCGCCCCATTTTTGCCAGGTTTGCTGGCGCGCATGTTCCCTGCCCTGCTCCTCCAACTCTTTTCTCAGGCTGCTGTCCTGGCTGACTCGCAGCATTTGTTTGGCCAGCTCATCGGCTTTGCGGGCATTGAAGCAGAGCGCCTTGTTGGCCGCCACCTCGCAAAGTGCGGCCTGATCACTGTGAATGACGGCACTGCCCGCCGCCATGGCCTCGAGCACAGGCAGGCCAAAACCCTCTTCCAGGGAGGGCATGATAAAGGCCAAGGCTCGCTGGTAGACACCTGGCAGCAGAGCATCATCGAGCCTGCCCAGCCACAGAATCCGACCCGGCCCCGGCCAGTCGCGTATTTTTTGCAGCAGGCGGCGGCTTTTCCAGGCCGCCCGGCCCACGATCAGCAGTGAGCAGGCGCTTTTCTCTGCCACCAGAGCATAGGCTTGCAGCAATAGCTCGAGGTTCTTCTTAGGCTCCAAGTTGCCGACAAAGAGGAAATAGCGTTCGGGCAATTGCAGCGAACCTAAGGTGCCTGGCTGGCTGAAGCGCTGAAAGTCAACTCCCCAGGGCAGCACCTCGATTTTATCATAAGGGACTTGCAGCAGCTGCCTTAGACGCTGCGCCACGTGCCGGGTTGACACCAGGCAGAGCTTGGCGCGGCGCAGACTGCCTGGCAGCAGGGCACGCATATGGCAGACATTCCGCCAGGAGCAGTACTGCGGGTACTCCAGCGCAATTATATCATGTACATTCAAGAGCACCGGGATTTTACCGCGCAGCGGCATGGTGTAGGCCTGGGCGTGCAAAAGCTCGACGCCGGCTTTTTGCAACAGGGCGGGCAAATGAAACTGCTGCCAGAAAATACGCCCGGCCACGCTTTGCGCCCAGCCGGGCAAGGCATATTGCACGCTGGGCTGCGCGCCCGGCAGAGAGCCTAGCAGCAAGGTGTCGAAAATGCCTCGACAGGCCTCCAGTTCAGCCAGCACCGCATGGTGTACCGCCAACTGAACACCAGAGGCCGGCTGACGATAGACGCTGGCATCTATGGCAAGGTGCCGAGGCATTATTCCTCCAGAACTAAAGAGCAGCAAAAGCTCATGCTTCAACCCGCAGAACCCGCGCCAAGCAGGGTTGCAGGCACTCAGCCATGCGCTGAAAACCCAAGTCGTTGGGATGCACTCCGTCCACTGTGCAGGCATCCCGGTAGGACTTGCCGAAGAGCTTGAAACCGTCTATCATATAGACATTCTTGTCCCCCTCGGCCACTGCCTTTTTGTAGCTCTGCTCGATAATATAGCGGCGCACATTAGCGGCCTCCAGCTTCAGGTCCACATCCGGCATGCTCATCATAATTATGGGCAACTGCGGCTGGCGGGCGCGAATCAGGCTGTAGAAGGGGTAGTGGGTCTGCTCCAGGTGTTCTGGCGTAGGGGCATTGTGGTCGTAGTCCAGCACCAGGGCGGCCAGGTCTAGTCCGGCGATAAGCTCAGCCATGCGCGGCTCTCCCTTGGCATTGCCGCTGAAGCCCAGGTTAAGACACTGGAAATCAAGCTGCTGCGCCAGGAGTTGCGGATAGGCGTTTCCTGGTCGCGATGCGCAACCGCCCTGAGTGATGGACGAGCCATAAAACAGCACCGGGTTTTTGACGGCCTGCGGACTGGCGGCGCAAAGCTCTGCACCGGGCGAGAATCCCAGGCGAAGCTGCTTGACGCCGTTATACAGCGGAAAATTCAGGGTGAACTCCTGCATCTCCGCCTGGCTCTGGCTGAAAAGCAGCTGCTCGAATTTATCGGCGCCATAGGGGGGTATGGCGGTCTTCACATACTGCTTGTCCCTGCCGCTTCCCAGATACAAATCGAAGCCGGACTGGCCGCTGGCCGGCATATGCGGCATATTGCTGGGGCCGCGCAGCTCCACCTGCAAGGCCAGGTGCAGGCAATCGCTTTTGAAGCGCAGCTGTGCTCCGGCGGTATGCCAGGCCAGCCCCTGCACGCCTTCGCTAAGCGAGGACAAGGCGGCCTGCGGCAGGCGGCAAAACTGCTTGTCCTGCTCATACCAGGCCAGGCCACGAGGCATTAAAGACCCGGCACCCACTTCGAGGTAATGCAGCTGGAGATCCCCAATACTGGCTGGAACAAAATTTTTGTCGATTTCCTCAATTCTCATAAGTCTCCTTTTCGATTTTAAGCCCACAAGCCAGGCTGGCTGGTTGAGACCGCCGCGGCTCCGGCCGCAAAGGCTGCCTTTATATCCTCCGCCTCGTCTATCAGTCCGCCGGCGATTACTGGTATGCGGTATTGCCGCACCGCCAGGCCAATGATCTTGCTTGACACGCCGGGCAGCACCTCCACATAGTCAGGCTTGCACTGTTTCAGCAGCTGTGCGCCAGTGTGCAAAGCCGAGGAGTCAATAATGAAACAGCGCAGTATGGTTTGCAGCCCCGCCTCCTTGGCGGCCTTCAAACACGGCACCTTCGTACTGATCACACCGCTAGGCTGACAATGTTGACACAAAAAAGATATGCCGCTGCTGTCGGCTTTCAAGCCCGACAATAAATCGACATGCAAAAAGACCTGCTTGCCGGCCTGGCGCAGAAGACGACAATACCCGGGTAGCTCGATAATTCCGCCAGAAAGCAGAAAAACCCTGTCTGCCGCACTCGAACAAGCCGCCGCTATCAGAGCCGGGTCGCGGATTGCCGCGATAATGAAGTTGTCTCGCATATTCCTCTTCGTGTGACTTGGTGTGACTTCGTGTCTCTTCGTGTCTCTTCGTGTCCTCCCCCTTCGTGTCTCTTCGTGTCCTCCCCCTTCGTATCTCTTCGTGTCCTCCCCCTTGGCATCCAAAAACCATCACTTCTTTTTTGCCAGGTTGACCCCGCATTCTTCCCAGAACAGAGTATCCTCCACCGGCTTGTTGTCGATTTCCCAGAAGTGATTCATGACATCTTCGCGTCTGGGTCCTCTGGCAGTTTGCGCCTGCAGGTACTCGCGCAGCTCCGACAGTCCCAGCTCGGCCCGGATTTCTTTTTCCGGCAGATGCTCGAGCAGGCTGGCAAAGAGGCTTGCCGCCGCCGGGTCCTGCCAGGAGTCCTTGTTAAAGGTACACACGCTCAGACTGCCCTGGCCGACTCTAAGCGCGAAGAGATGCGAGAAGCGCCGCAGGGTATCCTCATCAATAAAATCCTTGACGCCGTGCAGCAGTCCTTTCATGCGGTCTCGCACCGGCTTGTCCACGCCGCTGAAGTACTCGTCCGGGAGCACCGGGAAGTCATCCAGGTTGACTTTATATGCCTCTTCCAGGAGGGCATACAGGTTCAGGTCGCCGTATTTTTCACTGGCCAGGGCCTCTTGCAGCCAGGCCTTGTGCAGGATACTGCCCAGGTTGCTGCCCCGGTCCCAGATACAGGGTTTGCAGCGCTCCAAAGCACCGGGCAGATAATACTGATTCCAGGGATCGTCACGATGATATACTAGCAGCACATCCCTGCCCTGCTCCAAAAGCTCCAGCGTGTAGTCGTTCAACTGATCGGTAAGCAGCAGCTCGCCAGGCTCAGAGTGCATTAGCGGCAGCGAGGCGACAAAGGAGGCAAAGCCGCTGTGCTTGAGTTCCAACTGCGGGCGGCGCAGCAGCCTGGCCTGAGGATAGCGCCAAAAACTCCAGGCGTTCGTAATATCAATATGCTCGCCTTTGAAACTGGCAAGTAGCTCATATTTCTGCGCTTTGCAGCAGGCAGGCAGCTCCAGGCTTAGCTCGACCAGTTTTTGCAAACCCGGCACCAGGATGAATTTCTCGCCGCGGTAGAGCAGGCGGCTTTGGCCGCCCTCCCGCAAATGCAGCTCCAAGACCCCGTCTGGGTTCTCCAATTCGCCGAAATGCGACAATGAAATACTTAAGGATATCTTCTCCCCGCTGTGAAAGTTCTCCTTAGGGAGTTCGGCCAAAAGCACGCTGTCGTCATTGAACTGCCGCATCCAGTCCGGGCAGATACCCTTGTCGTCATCGAAAAAGTCCACTATGCCGTTTTTATTTTCATATTTCAGGCAGTCGGAGAACTGCAGCATTTCGAAACCGCAGATATCTGAAAGACGCAGACGTTCTAGGTATGCCTTCGTGCAGGTCTCTTTGAATTTGCGCGAGGCCCGCACATAGTCCGGGTAAATATCCTCTAGCTTTTTGCGTTTGACCAGTTTTGGCAGCTCGCGCAGATACCTGGGTTCCTCGATTTCATTTTCGCGCAGGTACTCTTCACTTTGAGCAGCCACAAAGGCCTGGAACTTGGCCTGTAGCGCCACATAGTCGGGAATGTCAATGTAGTGCAATGCCTCATGCGCCAGCATGGGGCGCAAGGGCGTGCATTGGCGGCGCACACTGACATCGGCGCCGCCTATGTGCCGCAACTCCTCGAGCTTAACGTCATATGCCGAGCCGTTGAAGCGCCAGCACTGGTCGCTCTTGAACATGCCGGCATGTTTTTTGAAAGGGAAAAAATAGGCTATGTGCTGGGAAAACAGGTCGGCGCTATCGCGGTCATACTCGCCCCAGCCGGAGTTGTCCATGATCAGCTTGTTGGGTGCCAGGCTCTTGCCTACTTCGTAAAGATGCTTTACCTCCGGATGATGCCCTGAGTTGTGCATTTCGTTGCCTATGCAGAATATGGCTAGCGAAGGGCTGTTGCGGTAGCGTCGAATGACCGCTTCCCAGATGGCATTGTCCATAGACAAGTTCTTCTTGTTGCCGGCCTCGTCATACTCGTATGAAAAGCCGATCTCGGCGTGTATGAGCATGCCCAGCTCATCGGCGGCCTCGACAAACTCGGCGCTGGGCACGGTGCTGTGAAAACGCACCAGGTTAAAGCCGTATTTCTTGGCCTGCCGGATATTCTTTATGCAGGCCTCTTTTAGGCTCTTGCCCGTCATGTTGGGGTGATCATGAGCCACAATCCCGCGTATGTAGCCGCGCAGATAAACAGCCTGGCCGTTAAGCAAAACCGCCTGGTTGCCAAAAGTGCCGTATTCGCAGTGGCCAAAACGCAAGGCGGGCGCCTCGTCCAATGACAACTCGTAAAGACAAGGCCGGCTGGGAGACCAGCGCTGCAACCTGTCGGCCGCCAGCGTGGTTAGAAAACCGCCGTCGGGCAAGCTGTCGCGCCGCAATACCGGTGTCTCCTGCACAACACCAGCCAGATCGCGCACTGTGAAGCTCTTTACTGCGACTGCGCTCTGCACATAAAGCAAGTCGCCGCGGCTATAAACAAAAACATCAGGCATTAAAAACTCCAAATTAAGGATTCTAAACACTAAGACACACGAAGACACACTAAGGAATCACGAAAAAAATGAATTGTTAAACTTTGCTGAGCAGATTCGCTTTCTTTCTATACAGTATATTCGGGTTTTTCTTGTACATACTGACCAGAAACAACTCAACTTGACAATTTGAATTTTCATAGT
>JAAZIY010000146.1 GCA_012800625.1 Lentisphaerota bacterium | reverse complement strand
AGGCTCTTATGGTGGGCTGTGATGGCATGGTCTGCGGCATGGGGGCTTTGGGCAGTAAATTCATGGTGCAAATCGCCAGGGCAGTGGAAGCCGGAAACGCGGATGAGGCCAAGCGCCTGCAAAACCGCTTCATCAAGCTGTTCCACGGGGTCTATGGGCGCGACTTGAGCACGGTGTGGTGCGGCCAGAAATATGCCTTGCAACAGCTGGGACTTATCGAGACCGCCTTCACCCTGGCACAGGACATGGAGCAGTTGACTAAAAAGCGCAAACAGGAAATTGATGACTGTCTGCAAGAATTCAAAGTGGAGCTGGACTAGCACTGCTAAAAATGACTGGCTACTAGGGCGGTCTTTTTGGGCACACTAAGGCACAATTAAAGGAGGCGGATAAAGATGTTGCGCTACCGCGAAGTGGGTAATCTACACAAGGATTTTCATGCCAGCTGCAGTCTGGGCATGGACTTCTTGGTCGAAAAACATGGCGAAAAAGCACTGGCCGAAGTGCTCTACAAGATGGGAACCCAGGTCTATGCCTCGATACACAACAAGCTGAAAAATGATGATCCCTCCGAGCTGCTCGAGCATCTGGCGTATTTCTATAACCGGGAGGAGGCCGAGTTTACCCTTAAGGTCACTGAGTCCGAGATAGTTTTGAGGGTCAGCTCTTGTCCGGCTGTCGCCCATGTGCGCCAGCTGGGTCTGCCCTTGTCCCGGCATTTTTGTCCTGCCACGGCTATGCTCAACGCCGCGCTTTGCCATGACACGCCTTGGGAGAGTGAAACCCGGCTCGAACAAGAAGGCCAGTGTGTGCAGCGCTTTTACCGCAAGGAGGCTCAGGCATGATACCCAGCGATCACTTTGTCAGGTTCTATAACGAGATATTTAAATATCTGGATGAACATGGCGGCCTGGAAGAATATTTTCTGGCCATCTCCGAGCAGCAGGAGCATCATTGCCTCGAACGGTTTAAAAACCAGGGACTGCAAGGGGTCTATGAATACTATTTGAAAATCCGCTTCGAGGAGAACTGCGGTCTGGAGCTAGAGTTGCAGGACGGCTGTCTGCATATGTTTATGCAGGCCTGTCCCAGCCTGGCCAAAGCCATCGATAACGACGCCGGTCTGTGCCGGCGCTACTGCGAACACTGTCCGGGCTGGACTTTTCCGGTCTACAGCAAGGCGGGGCTGTATATCATTAAGGATTTGATGGAGCATGATCTTCCGCAGTGCCAGTCCTGGTTGTTCGACGATGTGCAAAAGGCCGAATGCAAGCTGGCCGAGTTGCAAGAAAAACATCCGGGAATCCGCTTCAAACACAACTTTTAAGTCGAGCTGGCCTCGAATAGCTTGATGCTGCCTTCGTGTCCAAATTCCTGCCAGACCTCATTTTTGGCCGGATTGTTCGCGTCAATAGGCACATTGCCGAGCTTATTTGCGACATTGAAATGTTCACAACCCAGCTTGCTTTTCAGCCGCCGTTCCGGCTCACTCGGGCCAGACGCCGCAAGCCGCAAATATGGCCTGCAAGGACTTGTCCTGGCGCAAATCATCACTCTGCTCAGACAAAACCTTGTCGCGATAATACTCGACGCCGACAAAATTCGCGTCCGTTGACTGCGACAGCGGTCTGCCCTCGCTCATTTTGCTGACGGCTTTCAGGTTTATCCTGGCCGGTTCATAGTCCGGGTCTAGCTCCAGGGCTTTTTTCAGGTGCTTCTGAGCCTCGGCTTTGCGCCCCAGCATGGCATAGCAAAGCCCCAGGTTGCCCTGCGATTGCACATGACTGTCATCCTCCTCGAGCAGGCTTGCAAAGCCGGCAGCCGCCGGCTCGGCCTGGCCGCGGCGCAACAAGTCGTGATACTTAATGAAGCTACGCTCGCGGCGCAGATAGTCCTTTAGCGGAAGCCCGCTCATTTCGGTGATCACCTGGCGTAATTGGGCAATAAATTTCCTCCCCGTTGACTCGTAGTCGCGGTCGCCCCGCATCAATATGCTCATCACCTGAGAAGAATCATAAGCCTCCGAGATATGCCCGATTTTCATTTGCGCCACGCTTAGATTCAACCATGCTTCAAAGAAAAACGGGAAAATTTTGATTGCCGCCCTGAAATAGTATATGGCTTCATCCAGCTCGTTTTGCAAAGCATGCGCAACCCCACTGGCAAAGCAGTATGTATGCGAGGTAATATCCTCGTATTGTTTCAGTTCGCGCAGGGCCTGCTTCGGGCTGCCGCCGGAATCTAGACCCTGCAGAATCCCGTCGATCTCCACGGCATTATTGTAGTTGAGCTTATAATTATGTTTTCTGGTGCT
>JAAZIY010000016.1 GCA_012800625.1 Lentisphaerota bacterium | reverse complement strand
TTCGTGTGTCTTCGTGTCCAAATTCCCACCAGACCTGTTTTTGGGGCATTGCCACCATTTTCAGTCATAGTTTCTGGTAGCGATAATATTAGCCTCGCCGCCCAGCACCTTGGGCAGCAATATATCGCCCGCTTTCACCGGCAGCCGCACCTGTATGCCGGCAATGGCTTGCAGGCAGGCCATGATTTCATCCTTGGCTATGGGGCGGTCGCTGCGCACACTGAGCGGCAGGCTCTTGCCGGGTATAAGCAGAGAAGTAGTGACCATGCGCGCCGGACGCAGACATTCCTGCTCGGCATAAGTCTTGCCGCGAGGACAGGCGTTGCCTGTGACCTGCCGGCAAACGCCGCCCTCGATGACAACCTCCAGTTGACAGCCTACAGGACAACTCGTGCAGACTAATTGCTTTTTCATGACTCGATTATCTTAATGGTGAGTTTTTTCTTGTCGCGCAGAGTGGCAAGCTGCTTGCCGCGTATGCTGATGCTGGCCATTTCGCCCGGAGTCAGGATGCGCCGCCGGCTCTCCTGCAGCGCGACGCCATCGGCCTCAAGCAGTATGGCGGCGTTCATAAACACCTGGCTGGGGCGGAAAGTAAGACGCAGTACGCCTTGCAGTGACTGCTTGGCGACACGCTGCGGCACCGTGCCGCGCACGCCGTAGCCGTCCTCGAGCAGCAGAAACTCCTCGGGCAGCCCCAGGCCTGGCTGGCGGCAGTAGTCCGCGGCGGCCTCCCCGGCCAGGGCGGCCTCCTCGGAGACATGGTCCACCAGGTCGTGCACATGCAGCACATTGCCGCAGGCGAAGATGCCCGGCACATTGGTCTGCATGCGCTCATCCACCAGAGGACCCGACGTAGTTACCGAGAGCTTCACGCCGGCGCCGCGGGAAAGCTCGTTCTCCGGTATCAGGCCCACGGAAAGCAGCAGCGTGTCACAGTCGAATTCCTTTTCAGTGCCCGGTATGGGCCGGCGTCGCTCGTCCACCTGGCTGACCACCACTGCGCTCAGTCGACCGCGTCCTTTGATCTCGGTGACCGTGTGGCTGAGCAGTAGCGGAATGCCAAAGTCGTCCAAACATTGCACCACATTGCGTTTTAGGCCGCTGGAGAAAGGCATGATCTCGACTACGGCGAGCACCTCGGCGCCGGAGAAGACCATGCGCCTGGCCATGATCAGGCCTATGTCGCCGGAACCCAGGATAACGATCTTTTTACCGGGCACATATCCTTCCAGGTTGACGAAGCGCTGTGCGGTTCCGGCACTGTAGATACCGGCGCTGCGCGTGCCGGGTATGCCCAGTGCGCCGCGCGAGCGTTCGCGGCAGCCCATGGCCAGAATAACGCTGCCGGCTTGGAAGCGCTGCAGCCCCAGCCTGGGATTGACACTGGTGACCAGGCGCTGCTCGCTAATCTCCAACACCATGGTATCGCATTGGTAGGCGATGCCGCGCTGCTCGAGCTGGTCTATATAGCGCTGGGCATATTCCGGGCCGCTCAGCTCATCCTTGAATATTTGCAGTCCGAAGCCGGTATGTATGCATTGTTGCAGGATGCCGCCCAGCCTAGGTTCGCGCTCGAGCAGCAGTATTTTGCGGCAACCTCGGTCATATGCGGCGATAGCGGCGGCCAGGCCGGCCGGCCCGCCGCCTATGATCAGAACCTCGGGGTTTTCGCAGGTCTGCGAGCCGTTTTGCACTGGCTGCTCATCGCAGGCTGGTCCGGTCGGTCGCCGGCCAGGATTTCGGAGAGACTGCCGTCCTTGGTGATTCTGGCCGGGCTAAGCCCCAGCTCCTGGCTGAGTATGTCCACCACGCGCGGCAGGCAGAAGCCGCCCTGGCAGCGCCCCATGCCGGCGCGCGTGCGGCGTTTCACCGCGTCCACGGTCAAGGCGCCCACCGGTCGGCGTATAGAGGCGCGTATCTCCGCCTCGGTGATCTGCTCGCAGCGGCAAACGATGCGTCCAAAGAGAGGGTTTCTTTGTATGGCGGCGGTTTTTTCCGCGAAGCTCATATGGCGAAATGCCGGTATTGGGTTGCGTCGCGGGTTGAAACTGTTGTTTTTGACCGCTCCGAGTTTGCTCACGATTTGCTTGCACAGCTCTTCGGCGATGGCCGGCGCGGCGCTCAGCCCGGGCGACTCGATGCCGGCGGCATTAAAGAAGCCTGGCGCGTCCTGCCGCTCTCCGATAATAAAATCATTCTCTTTGGTATGCGCTCTGATTCCGGCGAAGCTGCCGATCAAGGCGTGTTCTGGCAATGCCGGCCAGCTGCGTTTGGCCACTGTTTTGATATGCTCGAGGCTCTCCCTGCTGGTGCTGGTGTCTTCCCGGTCCTCCTGGTCTTCGGCGGTGGGACCCAGCAATATGGTGCCGTCCACCGTAGGTGTAAGCAGTATGCCCTTGCCCATGCTCCCGGGCACCTGAAAAATAGTGTGTTTAAAGCTACCGGCGTAGCTTTTATCTACAATCCAGTACTGACCTTTGCGCGGCAGTATCTTGATCTTCTTGGCGCTGACCTGGTTATTAAAGACATCGGCATAGAGTCCGGCGGCATTCACCAGGACTTGCGTCTCCAGTTTGCGGTCTGAGCAGAAGAGCGTCCAGCTGTCCTCTCTTTTTTCCACTTTCAGCACCTTACAGTTCAAGATCAGCTCGGCGCCGTTATGGGCGGCATTTTCGGCCATGGCCACGGCCAGTTCATAGGGGCTGGTGATGGCGCTGCTTGGCGCGAAAAGCGCGGCCTTGACCTCGGCGTTGAGCTGTGGCTCCATGACCCTCAGCTCATCTGGGCCTACTATGCGCATGCCGCTCACTCCGTTGGCCTCTCCGTCGCGCATGAGTTGCTGCAGTTTGCCTACTTCTTCGTCAGTAAAGGCGATATTGAGTGAGCCGTTGCGCTGCAAGGGCACGCCTAGCTCCTGGCAAAGCTGTTCGTAAAGCAAATTGCCCGCCAAGTTGAAACGCGCCATATTCGAGCCGGGCGCGTTGCTGTGTCCGGAATGCACTATGGCGCTATTGGCCTTGGAGGCGCCGTCGGCGACATCGGAGTTCTTTTCGCAGACAGCGAGTTTCAGCCGCCAGCGGCTGAGTTCGCGAGCCAGGGCGCAGCCTATTACCCCCGCGCCGATAATTACCACATCATACATGGAAAACCTGGAGTTGCTCTTGCGGATCAGGACAAAAAAAATCCGGCTGGGATCTAGGGCTACAGACCGGGGCAGTATACACCTGGGGTATCTGCTCCTCGATCTGGCACTCTATATCTCAGCCGGACCTTGGAATAAGTTAGGGGGAGGACACGAAGGGGCACGAAGAGACGCGAAGGCACACTAAGGGCTTATACGGCGCCGCAGGCGCCGCATAAGCCGCTTGCCCGTTTTGGTTTGTTGGAAAAAGGAGCCGGACAAAACAGAAAAAATCGATGAAATCGCATGAAAAATCCAAGTTTCAGGCTGAAACTTGCGTTTTTCTCTGGGATTCAGTCCATTTGGTGCCCCGAAGGGGCAACCTAAGATAGCCCAGGGTAAGCGAGGCTCCGCAGGAGCCGAGCGCCACCCTGGGTAAAGGCCCCCCCCCGAATCCGGCGCCCTGTAGGGGCGCCACTAACGGCCTTTCGGCGTTATGACCTTTTTGGACGGGGTCTAAGTTAGGGGGAGGACACTAAGGGGGCCTTTGTGTGTCTTCGTGTCCAAATTTCTGCCAGACCACCTTTTTGGACGGGGTCTAAGTTGCAAGCATAATATAATGTGCAATTGCGCATTACTAGATACGCAAGCCAGGAAACAGAATTTTTTTGAGCAGCAAGGCGCAACAAGGCGCACTAGCCATTATATTAGCTTATCTTTAGCGTAATTGCCTCAGCGCCACAATATCAACCTCAAGGAAAAGGTCTTATCATGCTAGCCCGTGAAATATGCCCCAATATAGAAGCCATCGTCACCGCGCATTGGGAGCGCCGTCTTTTCGACTCCCTGATCCCGCTGCCTGACGGTACCAGCTATAACGCCTACCTGCTCAAAGGCTCGACCAAGACCGCTTTGGTCGACAGCAGCGACCCGGCTCTGCGCCAGGACTTGCTCGAGGCACTGGAAGGTGTAGACTCGATAGACTATCTGGTTTCCCTACATAGCGAGCAGGACCACTCCGGCCTGCTGCCTGAACTCATGCAGCGCTACCCCAAGGCCACCTTGCTGTGCAGTAAAAAAGCCGAGGATATCCTGGTCAGCCATCTGGCCATAGACAAGGAGCGCGTGCGCATCGTCGAGGACGGCGAGAGCCTGAGCCTGGGCGATCTTAGCCTGGAATTTATCTACACGCCCTGGGTGCATTGGCCCGAGACCATGTGCGCCTACGTGCCGCAGCGCAAATGCCTGCTGAGCTGCGACTTGTTCGGCTCGCACCTGGCCACTAGCGACCTTTTCGCGGTGGACAAGCCGCGCGTCTATGAGGCCGCCAAACGCTACTATGCCGAGATCATGATGCCCTTCCGCAGCATGCTGCAAAAAAACCTGGTGAAGCTGGCTGATTATGAGATTGACATCATCGCGCCCAGCCACGGACCTTGCTATAATGAGCCTGCCTTCATTGTCGAGGCCTACAATGACTGGGTGGGCGGCAAGCTGAAAAACGAGGTGGTGATCCCCTATATCAGCATGCATGGCAGCACCGAAAAGATGGTTAGGCGGCTTACTCAGGCCTTGGTGAACGAAGGCGTCTCAGTGCGTCTCTTTGATCTGACCGTTACCGATATAGGGCAGCTGGCCATTACTCTGGTGGACGCCGCCAGCATCGTGGTGGCCAGCCCTACTGTGCAGGTAGGCTCGCATCCCATCGTGGGCTATGCCACCGCCTTGGCCAATAGCCTGAAACCTCGGGTGAAGTATGCCGCCGTGCTGGCCTCATACGGCTGGGCGAGCAAGGCAATCGAACAGATAGCCGCCGCCATACCCGCCCTGAAAGTCGAAGTGCTGGCCACCATTTTGCAGAAAGGATTGCCGGACCAAGAGTGCTACGCCGAAATCGACCGCCTCGCCGCAGCCATCGCCAAAGCGCACCGCGAGGACGATGAGGTGCAATGCTGATTGCTTGCACTACAAGAGATGCTAAATGTAAGAGCATTTGAATTTTAGAAAGGACCGACCATGAAAATCATAGATGTACTCCAGGCTCCAGAGCTGCCCAACCCGCACAAAATCAAGGTTAGCAAGCTTTATGATACCGAGCATGCCCAGGTGATGCATATCACTTTGCTGCCCGGCGAAAAACTGCTGCGTCACATTACCCCGGTGGACGTCTTCTTTTACGTGCTGCAAGGCAGCGGCACGGTCGAGATAGGCGAGGAAAAAGAGCAAGTCTCCAAAGACATGCTTATTGACAGCCCCGCCGGCATACCGCATTGCTGGTATAACGAGGGCAGTGAAAACCTGCGCATCATGGTGGTCAAAATACCCAGACCTACGACTAGCACAAAGCTGCTCTAAGCCTGCACTATAACTGGGACTTTTGGGACGGGTGCGACTTTTGCGACAAGTGCTTCCGTCCCAAATGTCCCACGTATGTAGTACACGCTTTAGCGTGCTCCCCGCTCCCGCTCCCGCACCCGCTCCCGTCCCACTCGTCCCAAAGGTCCCACTCGTCCCATTCATCAGCTTCAGGGGGTTTTGCTATGCCAAGGCTACTACTGCTTACCTGCTTTATTTGCTTTTTCAGCGTCCGTTTACCTGCCGACATGAGCCAGGGCTGGAGTGCCAACCGCTGGGACGGCTACCAGCCTTGGGCAAAGCACGAGCTTATGGACGGCGTCCTGCATATTTACGATGTGGAGTCAAAACATGGCTTTGGCTGGCGCTCGCATCGCTTATATGAGGCACAAAGCGGTGACAGCGTACAGATCAGCGCCAAGGTCAAAGGCAGGGGCACAGTCGCCTTCCAGCTACAGTATTTTGCGCCTGACGGCAAAAAATGGCTGGGTGTGGACCCGCATAGCAGCAGCGCTCAGCTAAGCGACGAATGGCAACTACGCAGCTTTAGCCTGCCGGTCAGCAACCTGGACAAGGGAGCCACCGGGAAATTCATGCCTACTTTCCTGGGCAGACAGGGTACTGAACTATTTATAGATGATATAAAAATCGAGGTCATTGAAGGCAAGTATCGCGGCGACTTCCTCTTTCCCATGCACTGGCAGGTCTTTATCGATATCAATAAAGACTTGCAGTCACCGCTGCTGGAACTGCCACAGAGCTTGGACGGCAAAACTGCTCAAAGCTTCAGCTTGGACTCCGGCCAAATCTCTTTTAAGGGCCTCTTTGAGCCGGCTAAGGTGGGCAACTGCGCCTGGCTATATGCCGAGCTGGAGGCCCCTTTCGCCTGCGATTACAGCATTGGTGCCGGCGCAGACTACTTTATGAAACTGCATGTGAACGGCGAAACCATCATAGACACCCTGGACAGCGGGAACGCCGATTTTCCGCCGCACTTCAGCAACTATGTGAAAACCGTCAGACTGCGCCAAGGCAAAAATATCTTCGCCGTGAAATTTCTCACCGGCGGCAATGCCTCTCCAGCAATTTCATTGGGTGGACCGCATGAGCTTAGACAACTTTCCTCGGTGTTGAATGTGACCGAGTTGTTTCAGTTTGACGACTATGTCAGCCCCGCCCAGCGCAGCGGCGACCCTCAGCTGATTGTGGGCATACTTACTGACGGCATGGAAAGCAAGTACCACTATGGCTACTACAAGGCCGGCAGCAGTATTGAGTTCGCCGGCAAGACCTGGAGACTGCCGACACGCGGTGGAGACGCATTTTTCGCAACCGGACTGCGCTTGCGAGAAATGGATAAGCCAGGCTCCATGATTTTTAAACTAGGCGAAAAATTCAACCTCGAACTGCAGCAAATCGACAACAACCCCAACCTGCAGGTGAGCTTTCGCGAAAACGAAAAAGTGCTGGAGCGCATGGAGTTCCCCAAGGCTGCTCTGCCCGCCGACATAATCCTGGCGGCAAACCATAATCAATACCATGTTAATATGCTCAGTATTCAAGACAGTAAGCTGCGAGCCTTCAGCGCCGCGGCCGACTTCTCCGAGCTAGGTGAATTCACTAGCTCAGTGGCTTTGGTTAACTGTGGGGCTGCTGTCAGCAACTATTTCACTGGGCTGGCGAAAAAAGAGATGAAGAGCAACACTGTGCCTTTCAAGCTGGCACTGGATGAGAGCTTCGATCCGGTCAAGGCTGGCTGGAACCTGATATGGCAAGATGAGTTCAACGGCAGCGAGGTAGATTGGGAAAATACTTGGATGAACAGCCCCTGGAATCCAATACCGCGCAATCGCGAACAGGCCAGCGTAAAGAACGGAATGCTGCATATACGCTGTGATTTTAGCAAAAGACCGGAAGACAGCAAGGACAAGCGACCATATATAGGCAAAACCGTAGGCCTGTATTCGCAGAAACGCTTTGGCTACGGATACTATGAGGCCAGGTTGAAATTCACCAAAAAACCCGGCTGGTGGGCCGCCTTCTGGATGTTTGACGAGGGCAGGAATATGAGTGTGGGCGGCGGCTATGAACTGGATATCTTTGAGGACTACTCTACTCGACGCGGAGCCGCCGTTATCGCCAACAACCTGCATGTCACCTATGGCCCTAATATGCGCAGCTACGGCTATCATTTCGAGTTGCCCGGCTCACTGGATGAGTTCTATGTAATCGGCTGCAAGTGGACCCCCTTCGAGTTCTCCACCTATTTGAACGGCAAGCTCGTCAAGACCAGCGCCCGGCACAGCCCATATAACTCCTGCACCTACGATGCCATCAATCATGGCTTCGGCACTACTGACCTGTATCTCAGCATTAGCGGGCAGGCCGGCAACTCAGGCGGCTGGGCCACTGGCGAGTACAGCGAGGAATACCTGGTCGACTATGTGCGTGCCTACGAATATCCGCGCGAGCGCGACCCCAGCATACGCTTCAGCAAAACTCCGCCTAAATCAGTGTTTAAAAGCGCTGAGCAGCTCAACTTCGAGCTGGATGTGCGCCCCTCCGCCAAAAGCGGCTCACCCATTAAAACGGTCTATCTTTTTGATGGCGGCAATCTCATTGATTACAAAACCAAGGCCCCTTACAGCTTTAGTCTGGCCATAGACCAGGCTACTTACAAAGACACGGTTTGGGCCAGCGCCGGACGCTCAGGAAAACCAGCCAACCTGGACTCTTATCCGCACTTTTTTCGGGCAGCGGTTCAAGACGAGGAAGGCATGGTGGCATATACCGAGATATTCCCGGTTATCTGCGATATGCAGGGCGGCCAGCCCTATCAGGGAGCCGCCGCAAAAGTGCCCGGCAGCCTGAAAGCAACCAGCTTTGACCAGGGCGGACAAAACATCGCCAGCTATAAACAGGAGCGCGGAGGATTCCCCGACGGCGTCGAAAAATTCAGCCGCAAGGCAATGCATCTGCGCGAGGCCGGTGAATGGGTCAACTACAGCATCGAAGCAGAACAAAGCGGCAAATACCAGGTGGAATTAGAGCGCAGAGAATACCGCAGAGACGAATGGCC
This sequence comes from Lentisphaerota bacterium, assembly GCA_012800625.1. Taxonomy (GTDB): domain Bacteria; phylum Verrucomicrobiota; class Lentisphaeria; order Oligosphaerales; family Oligosphaeraceae; genus JAAZIY01. The sequence goes on along the minus strand of JAAZIY010000016.1, from coordinate 1,477 downwards.
CATGCGCGCGCTGTTGCTGATAGACGGAGTCTACGTGGGGGATTTCCTGGCCGAAAAGGGAGAGCTAAAGGCGGTTTTGCCCAATGTAAGCCTAAGCAAAGGCAAGCACCTGATAACCCTCATCTCCGCCTGCAGCTACGGCGTGTGGCCGGAGTCATTGCAGTTTACGCTAAACACTCCTTTTTAGACGAAGACGACTTGCTGTGCTTTAGTGTGTCTTCGTGTCCAAAATCCTGCCAGACCACCTTGGCCGGTTTTCACAGCGACTGTTATCATATCCTCAACCCAACAGGAGGCCGCCATGCAGAAACCAAAATACATTTTAGTTTACTTCAATAACTTTACCCTCATTGAGTTGCTAGTCGTTATCGCGATTATCGCCATACTCGCCAGTATGCTCTTGCCGGCGCTTTCCAAGGCACGTGCCCGTGCAAAGCTGATTGGCTGCTCGAACAATATCAGGCAGGTAGGCGGCGGCCATATACAATTCGGCATGGATCACGATGACGTCATCGTGCCGCAGCGTGTTACTGCGACCAGCATAGAAACCGGCGAAAGCATTACCAAGACCAACCGCGGCATAGTCGAGCCGGTGGGCGCCAACTGGGTTTACACAGTGCGAGAATACCTGGGTATCACTGACGGAGCTAGCTCACCTAGCGATAGTAACTTCAATTATTCACAGGTCGCCCGCCGCCACGCTTTCGGCATACTACGCTGCCCGGCATCGGCACACAAGACTTACGTCGCCAATGCCAGTGGCACAATCATGCCTTACGTTTATCTTATCGATATTAGCTTCTATGGCATGTTAAATTACTACATCGGCGGCAGTGACTGGCTAAGCACCGGAGCAATCATTAAAAATTTCCCTTGGTACTATACAGGCCTGAAATCACCCTCACAAAAAGGCCTGCTTTGTGACTCAGCTTGGAACTCCGAGGGGGTAGGCGATACCACGGACTTGAGCGTAATGGGGAGCACCCAGGTGTTTAACGACGGCAAGCACATCTCTTTTAACCGGCATGATGGCAGCACCAACTTTGTTTTTGCCGATGGGCATGTGGAGAACATAAGCGTGGCAGCCTATCAGCAACACAAGGCAGAGTCAAAATATACCGGCAAGCTGCTCTGGGGCGGACTCTGAGCCAGGCCGGCAACAACCGAAAACAAATTCAACCAAAGACTTTAACATGACTGATATTTATGTTCCCGCCCAGCGGGTAAAAGTGCTCGACGAGGCCGATGTCTGTGTGATAGGCGGCAGCTGCACCGGCGTCTTTGCCGCAGTGGCCGCGGCCAGGCTGGGAGCCAAGGTGATCCTGGTGGAACGACAAAACCGCTTTGGCGGAGTCGCAACCCTGGGACTGGTGGGCATGTGGCACAGCTTGTTCGATAGCCAGGAAAAAGAACAAATCATCGCCGGACTTACCCTGGAGATGCTCGAAAGAATGGAAAAATTCGGCGCGGTAAGCGA
>JAAZIY010000145.1 GCA_012800625.1 Lentisphaerota bacterium | reverse complement strand
CGCGCAGGAACTCCAGTTCGCAGCGGCGTTTATGCGCGCCGTAGCTGTCATTCTGCAGAAAATGCGGGTTGTTTTCCGGCTGCGGAAACTGTCTTTTATCCGGGTCGAAGACGAAATCGCTGGAGATAAAGGCGAGATGGCGGCAGTGTTTGCCGAACAAGGCGATGTCCTGTCTGGCGTCTTCGGCCTTGTAGCCTATGCAGTCGACCACCAAGTCGTAGTCCGGCGCCTGTTTTTGCAGCGCCGCCTCGAGTTCGCCGGGCACGCTGCGGTCGGCCTTGATGGCTTTGGCGCCGGCGGGCAGGGGGCGCAGCCCGCGGGTGACACAGCTGACCTCGTGCCCGGCAGCCAGGGCCTGGCGGGCCACTGCGCCGCTGACAAAGCCGCTGCCGCCCAATACCAGGACACGCAGAGGACTCAGAGCCTTGAGCTTTTCATGTTGTTCACGAGGCTCGGCCTCCAAACAACAGCAGGGCGGCCCGCATTTCGGCGGCCGGGCCTTTTTGGTTTTCGGGGAGCCACCCTCAGGTAAAATGGCTTTGTGACGCATAATGACTCCAGTAGAAACCTGCAAGAAGGTAAACACATATACAATACATTAAATTCGCGGCTTTGGCGTGAATCAGCGGAATATGTTCTCAAGGTATAGCATGAAAGCCTAGGGTGGTTTGAAGAAACTTGGCCAGCTTTGTGTCTTTTGGTGTCCCTTGGTGTCTCTTCGTGTCCGAAAAGCGCTGGCGCTTTGTTTGCTTGTCTGCTGGGGCTATGCTTGAAATTTTCCGTATCGGCTTTACTTTGTATGCGTTACTTCAAAACCGCGGCAATCCGGGGCAATTTATGCAACAAAGGCTGATTTTAGACACCAATATCTTTTTATATGATCCCCAGGCGATGGAGACCTTTAGTCAAAGCGAGCTGCTTATTCCTTTGGAGGTAATCGAGGAGATCGACAAATTCAAGCACGAGGCCAGTGAAACCGGCAGAAATGCCCGCCGTTTCGCGTTGCTGGTTGACGCTTTGCGCCGCCAGGGTTCGCTGAAAAACGGCATAGGGATAGGCAAGGGCTGCAGTCTGCGCATAGTCTCCAACAACTATGGCGAGTCTGGCGCGGTTTCTGGCGGGGCTTCGGAGGCGCTGTTGCGCCTGGCTCTACAGCTGCGTCAGGACACAGCTTTGCCCGAGCCGGTGATAGTCACCAAGAATGTCAATTTGCGCGTGAAGGCCGACGCCCTCGGGCTGCCGGCCCAGGACTATGAGCCGCTGGCTGAGCACGCCGCCGAAAACCTCTACGGCTGGCGGCGCCTGTCGCTGCCGGCACCAGAGATGGCCACCTTGCAAAACGGCGGCGCGCTGGACTTCCAGGGTCGCGGTTTGAACCCCAACGAATATGTCTTTGCCCAGGAAAAAGGCGTCAAGAAAAACGCTATTTGTGCCCGCATGGACTTTGAGGGCAATCAGCTCTGGCCGCTGCTCGACAGCGAAAAGCTGCTTTGCGGCATACGCAGTTTGAATATTGAGCAGAGCTTCAGCATAGACGCGCTTTGCGACCCTAATATCAGCCTGGTGACGCTCTCTGGCAAGGCCGGTACCGGCAAGACCCTGCTGGCCATAGCCGCCGGTCTGCAGCAGATATTCGGCGACAACTGCTACCAGGGCCTGCTTATCTTCAGGCCCACCATGCCGGTGAGCCGTGACCTGGGCTACCTGCCCGGCGAGATCAACGAGAAGATGCGACCCTGGATGCAGCCGGTCTTCGACGCCCTGGAGTTTATACGCGGCAAAGACCGGAAAAACCCGGTTCGCGTGCTGCCCAACGATTTGATGAACTGTCCTGAGCTAAGCATCGAGCCGCTGACCTATATTCGCGGACGCAGCATACCAAACCAGTTTATTATCATCGACGAGGCGCAGAACCTGACGCCGCTGGAGGTGAAGACCGTGGTTACCCGGGTGGGAGCGGGCAGCAAGGTGGTGCTTACCGGAGACCCGGAGCAGATAGACACACCCTATCTGGACGCGCGCTCGAACGGCTTCAGCTGTCTTATAGAACGCTTTATACACAGCCCTCTGTCCGCTCATGTCACCTTGCTTAAGGGCGAGCGCAGCGAATTGGCCGAAACCGCCGCCTCGCTGCTCTGAAACTCGAGCCCAGACCGGCCCTGTAGTGTGCCTTAGTGTGTCTTAGTGTGCCTTAGTGTCCAAAGTGCAGGCTGGTTTTTCTAAATTTTGCCACGGCGGCGTCCATTTCTCTTATACTTTGCAGCAGGTTGTTTTCGCCGGCCAGGTGTCTGAGCATTAGTGCGCCCTGGGTTTGGCAGTAGCGCTGATGCGGCGGAAAATATTCCCGCAGCAGGAAGCTGATATATCTGGTGATGCGCAGGTCGCCGTAGGCATGCGCGCGCTCGTTTGGGGGTGCCTCGATGGCGGCGCAGCGCTGTGACTTGATGGCCTCGATAATGCCTTCCCGCGAGTTTTCCTTGGCCAACACTACGGTGTAGTACCAGTTAAACAAGTTGCCGTCCCGGGTCTCAGAGTACGATATTCCATGAGCGAAGTCGCCGCTGCCGCTAAGCGGATAGGTATCAGTGCCGTGCGAGTCGCTTACGCCGACCACTGGAAAACGGTTGCCCTTGGCTGATTCCTCACACCAGCGCACTATCTGCAAGTTATTGGAGCGATACTGGTGGCGATGGAAGCCGCCAATAAGCTCGAAGGCGTCAAAGCGTCGGCGTTGGAACATGGCGTCGATAATACCTTCGTTGATGGCGCTTTTAAACTGGTAATACCAGTATGGGTGGCAGAATACGGCCAGGCCGCCGCCGGCGCGTATCTGGTCGAAGACCCATTCCGAGGCGGCCACCGGAAAGTAGTCCAGCCTAGTATCAGTCTGCTCGATGTTTTCCAGGTAGGCAGCCACCTCCTGGCGATATTTCGCCTCGTCGTCAAAACACTTTTTATTGACACTGAAGCTGGAGGCGAAATTGATGATATGCACCGGGTTGCCGGTGCTGTGCACCTCTTCGCCGGGGTATAGCCTGAAATCCTCGAAGTGTTTCTGCCAATAGTCTATGGCTCTTAGGGAAGGCTCGTAGTTGCGATGGTCGCTGATGGCGCAGAAGTCAAAGCCGGCCTCGCGATAGCGCGCGGCGACATAGAGCGCGTCCTGAGCCCCGTCCGAGCCGCTGCTGTGTATATGGAAGTCGCCCTTTAGCGGCTGTAGGTTCAGCAGGTCTTTTTGCAGGGAGTAGAAGCGGAAGCTGCGGATGCTGCGCTGCAGTTTTTTGTCGGCCTCGGCGTATCCCCGGACCTGCAGCACGTGTTCCTGTTCGCCGGGAAAGAAGGCCTGCATAACGATGCTGCCGTCCGGCAGCAGTTTCCAGTCTTTGATATTGTCCGGCTTGCCGGGCTGCCAGCGCGATTGCTCTGTTTCGGGGTCGTAGTTCAAGCCTTCCTGGGCAAAAAAACGTAGTTCAAGCAGTTCGGCTTGCGGAAACTTGGCATGTTCATAGCGCGGGCGTATAGTCACGGTGCTGAATTCATCGGCGGCTACGATTAGCGGAGTAACATCATAGTAATGCATAAAGGCTTCCATAAAATAAAAAAAGACGGCAAAAGCAACAAGCCATGAATGTAATGCCAGAATAATTTACAGCAAGCAATAGAAGCTGCTTTTTTGTCGCCTTGCCTGGCGTTTGCCCAGGCTGGATTTTGGACACTAAGACACAAGAAGCGGATATCTTCCAGAGTGTCACGGAGCTGGGTAGGAATGGGAGGCCGAGCGCTTTTGAGTAATGTTTTGTTTTTGATTTTACAATCCAGTGTTATATTGTAATTAAGCCGTTGTTTTCCATACTGCCATCTGTCAGCGGTTTCAGCAAGCTTATAAGTTTAGGAGCAGTGCAGCCAAAAACGCCAGTCTCAGGCAATGCAGTATAGGAGCGGCACTTAAAAAACATACAATTGACTCCAGAGGATAGGCAGATGAAATTAACCATCAAAAACCTGGGTGTTATAAAACAAGCCGAGTTTAGGCTCGGAGAGCTTACCATTATCTGTGGTGAAAACAACACCGGCAAGACTTATGCGACTTATGCCTTGTTTGGCTTTCTTTATTTTTGGCGCAGGCTTTTTCGCGTCGATATCCCGGATGCGGACATTCAGGTTCTTTTGCGAGAAGGAAGTGTCGAGCTTGATATCCAAGATTATATGGTTAAAGTCAAGTCTATTCTTGATAAGGGCTGTGCGGCCTATACACAACAGCTGTCTCAGGTGTTTGCCTCCTCCGAGAAGCTTTTTGCCAACAGTCATTTTGCCCTCGTCCTGGATGCAAACGACCTTTTGCCGGTTTTCGCTTTTGAGCGCATCATGGGAGCGGCTAACAGCGAGTTGTTCTCTATTTCAAAAAAAGCGGATTCCCAATTGGTTTCCATTTCCTTGCTCGTAGAGAAGGCGAAGGTAAAAATACCGCCGGACCTGATTAGGCGCATTATCGGGGATGCCTTGAAGGAAATCCTCTTTGGACATTTGTTTCCGCGTCCTTTTATCGCCAGTGCCGAGCGCACCGGCGCAGCCATATTCAGGAAAGAACTCAACTTTGCGCGCAATAGGCTGCTGGAGGAAATCGGCGGCATGGAGAACGATGTTGATCCTTTCGAGTTGCTCTCAAAGGTCTACTCCGACTACGCCTTGCCGATAAAAAGAAATGTTGACTTTACTCGTCGATTGGAAACGCTGGTCAAAAACAATAGTTTTATATCCAAGTCGCACCCTGAGATACTCGATGATTTCAGCGACTTGGTAGGCGGTGACTATCTGGTGAGCAAAAATGACCAACTATACTATGTTCCTAAGGGCAAGCGGGTCAAGCTGAGTATGGATGAGAGTTCAAGCGCGGTGCGCTCCTTGTTGGACATAGGGTTTTACCTTCGCCATGAGGCTGCTCCAGGTGATTTGCTTATGATTGACGAGCCGGAGTTGAACCTCCACCCGGCAAATCAGAGGCGCATGGCTCGTCTCTTTGCCAGGCTGGTAAATATCGGGGTCAAGGTGTTTATTACTACCCACAGCGATTATATCATCAAAGAGCTGAACACCCTGATTATGCTCAATCAGGGGGGGGAAAGATTGAAGCTTTTGGCTGAGCGTGAGCATTATGAAAGCTCAGAGCTGCTAGACGCCGACAAAGTAAAGGTCTATATGGCCGAAAATGCGCTGGTCAGAGAGAATGGGGCAAAACGGGGCAGCAGAGGGCTGACTTTGGTGCAGGCCGAGGTTGATTCTGGCTTTGGTATAGAGGCGCGCAGCTTTGATGAAACCATAGAAACCATGAATCGCATACAAGAGGAAATAGTCTGGGGAGATGAGTGATGCGGGATATTGAGATACTTGGGCAGTTGCTGAAAAGCAGCGCACTGTTGTCGCTGGAGCAAGAGCATGGTAAGAGCTTGGTAAAACTCCAGGAGCCCCAGACAAAGGACTGCTGTGTAAGCATAAGGAATCTGCCCGCAGATGCGCTGGTCATCAAAGTTGATGCATTCAGCTCGCCGGATAAGATTTTCAAGGGAAAAAACGGGGAGTGTTGCCGTGCGGACTACGTCATAGTAAGCGAGGAGAAGAGATGCATAATCCACATTGAGCTTAAGCGTAAGAAAGATAAGCTCCAGCAAATAATCAATCAGCTGCAAGGCTCCTTTTGTTTTATGCAATATTGCCGGGAAATCGGTAGGCTCTTTTGGAAAAAGGACAAGTTTTTAAGCGATTACAGGAATCGTTTTGTCAGCGTTGGGCATATTGGCATTGCAAAGCGAAAAACACGCATTGCAGCAAGTGAGGGATGCCATGATCTGCCTGAGCGAGCGATGAAGATAGACTGGCCCCACTATATACAATTCAATATTTTAGCTAAATAAACCGCGTCCAAATAGCCTTTGAACCACGAATACACACGAAGGCACACGAAGTCGGAGCAGGTTTTTAAGCTTTGCTTTCGGGAATATGGACTGGGTTATGGCGGCATTTAAACAAAAAAAGCCCCCGACCGGATTCTGGGAGAGAGAAAGGGAGGGAGGACAAACGAGAACCGATCAGGGGCATGCAATGTTTCCACTGCATATTGATTTAGACTGGTGTTTTGCGGGAAGGTTCCAGAAATAAAAAAATTCGCTGCTTTATTTGTTCTGCCGGACTGCTCCGGCAGAACTGTGGTTGGCTTTAGGGTTTAGCGTCTAGGGCGCGCCGGTCTGGCCTGTCTGCCCGGCCTGTGCTGTGCTGGGCGCTGCGGTGCGCTGTAGCGGCGCGGCGGCGGGCTATAACGCGGCGCGCTGTAGCGCGGCGGGCTGTAACGCGGGCTGCCGCCGATATAGTGTATGCTGGGAGCCACATACAGCGGCGTGGTGAAGACCGAGGGATTGATGACGGTGGTGGTCATGCTGCTGGAATACACCGGTGTGCTGTAGAGTGGCGCGCTGTACACTGGTGCAGCCTGTTGGACCACCACGGTCTGCTGGGCGGGGAACAAGCTGCGTAAGACCATGTCGGAGACCAGCAGGGCGCGGTCTATGTCACGCATCTTGACGGTGACGCTGCGTGCCTGTAGGCTGGATATCGCGCCTAAGGCCAGGAAGATAACGACGAGCAGATTGCTGTTGCTAAGTTTTTTATTCATGGCGTACTCCTTTCATATTTGAGCCGAGTGGGGTAATCGTGATTCTGCTCATGAAACGAGCCAGCATTGAATTTATTGTTTGAAAGCGTAGTAGATTGGTTTTTGGACACAGAGCTTGGAGCGTCTTATGTCTTGCTGGCGGAGGCGCGAAGCGCCTTTTTTAATCTTGTCGGCGATGGCGCGAAGCGTCATACTAAAATAACCCCAGGCGCGGAACCCGAAGGGTGTAATTGCCTGGGGAACAAGATACCCACCGAAACCGGCGCCTGAAAGGCGCTACAAAAGTCCTAAACCCTTGGAAACAAAGAAAATCCTGTGGTTGGTTTTAATCTCTGGTTTGTTTTTATCTTAGTTGGTTGTATGCCGG
>JAAZIY010000015.1 GCA_012800625.1 Lentisphaerota bacterium | reverse complement strand
TCTTGTCCATCTTGTCGCTGACCACGGTTCCGCTAAGCACCTTGCGCAGGTTTCTGGCCTGCACGGCTTCTTTGATTGCTTCATCTGCTGACATAATTGGCCCCTTTTATCGCTTGGCCGACTTGCGTCGTGCGCTCTTTTCAGTTTTTAGGCGCGCCACATCCTTGCGTAGCAAGCCAATGCTGGCGCTGTTTTCCAGCTGATTGGTCTGAATTTTGAGGCGCAGATCGAAGATCTCTTTTTTGCAGCGCTCGCATTCCAGGTTCAGCTCTTCGTCGGTTAATTCGCGTATTTCTGCCGGTTTCATTGTCTACTCCTTGGGCACAATTAATTCAGACCAGCTGCTGGCGTGCCAGGAAGCGGCAGCGGAAGGGCATTTTGCTGGCGGCCAGCGCCAGGGCCTCGCGGGCCACGGTCTCCGTGCAGCCGCTCACCTCGATGAGCATGTTGCCGGGGCGCACCACGGCCACCCAGGTCTCCGGGTTGCCTTTTCCCTTACCCATCCTGGTCTCCAGGGGTTTTTGGGAAATCGGCTTATCCGGGAAGATACGCAGCCAGATTTGTCCTCGGCGCTGCATATGCCTGGTTGCGGCCACTCGGGCCGCCTCGATCTGGTTGGTGGTAATCCAGCCGCGGTCGAGCACCTGCAGTCCGTATTCTCCAAAGTCCAGCTTATTGTTGCGGCTGGCGATGCCCGCGCGGGCGCCGCGCTGCACCTTTCGGTGCTTTACGCGTTTTGGCATTAAAGGCATTTTTACTTTCCTCCCAATTTTGGGGTTTGCAGATCCACACTTTAATTCCGATTGTACCAGTCAAGGTCTCGGCCTCGGAAAAACCATAATCGATATTAGCTCTCAAGGTATGCAGTGGCACCTTGCCGTCCTTGTAGCTCTCCACGCGGGCCAGCTCGGCTCCGTTAAGTCTTCCTGCGCAGCGTATGCGCACTCCTTCAGCCCCCTTTTCCATGCCTGTTTGTATGGCTCTTTTCATGGCGCGACGGAAGGCTATTCTGCGCATGAGTTGCTGTGCGATATTGTCGGCCACCAGTTGGGCGTCCACCTCAGGCACGCGCACCTCTTTGATGTCCAGCAGTATTTCGGTGTCGGGCACCAGTTTTGCCAGTATTGTTTTAAGTTCGTCGAGGCCGGCGCCCTTGCGGTTGTCCCCGCGTCTGGGGCCGCGCTCGAAGCGCCCTCCGGCGCCCTGGCCGAAGTTGCCGCTGACGATAATGCCTGGGCGGCTGGTATAGATGGTCACTCGAATGCGCTTGCCGAAGCGTTCGATCATCACTTTGCTGACCGAGGCGAACTTCAGCTTTTCGGCCAGTTGTTCGCGGATGCGCAGGTCTTCTTGCAGAAGCGGACCGAACTGTGCCTTGCGAGCAAACCAGCGGGATTTCCAGTCTTTGGTGACTGGCAGACGGAATCCGATTGGATTAACTTTTTGACCCACAGTAAACTCCCTGAATTTATGCTCTGTCTGAAACTACGATGCGTATATGGCTGCTGCGCTTGCGGATTCTTCCAGCCGAGCCGCGCGCCTTAGGGATAAACCTTTTGAGGGTCGGCCCTTCATTGATGATTGCCTCTTTCACATACAGGCGGCTTGAGTCAACCCTGTTGTTGGCGTCATTTTCGGCATTGGCAATGGCCGATTTCAGGGTTTGCTCAATTAGCCGGGCGGCTTTGCGCGGGATGAGTTTGACGGTGGTCATGGCCAGCAGGGCGGGTTTTCCCTGTATAAGCCGCGCCACCTCCCTTGCCTTGGACGGGGATATGCGCACATACTTGCTGAGGGCGGTTTTTTCCATTTTCTTCTCTTTTCTGTTGGCCAGGCTTATAGCTCCAGCCTGCTTCTGCACTGCTACTGACAGGACTCTCAGGCCATGAATTGGAACGAAGGCAAGCCCGGCTTGCGTCATGGGGAAATATCGAAGCGTTCAGCGCCTGGCCTTCAGCTCGGCGCCGGGCATTAAAGTGGACCAGTTGCCACTGCTTAGAATTCCGGCACTTGTGTCAGGCTGGCACTCGACCAGTCTAAGCTCGGCCAGTGTCTTGCCGGCCGGTGCGTAAACAAATATCATGCCGCTTCTAAGACCGTGTTGAAAACCCCGGTTCAGATACACGCTTTGTGTTTCCGCATCCAAGGATAAGATGACGCAACCTGGCTGCTCCGCATCTCCATTGCCTCGCCCGGCGACTAACGACAATGGATTGAGACTGCTCTCAATCACCCTACGTAGGGACATAACGCGTTGCTCCACCTCGTGACGCATGGCCTCACTGGGTTGCAATCCGTCCAAAGCCGCAGCCATGGACCTTTCGAAGAGCGAAAACTCGCTTTCAACCGCCAGAATTCGTCTTCTCACCAAGGCCATTACTTGCATGGCCTCGGAAAATTTCTTTTCTGTTTCGCTGTTATCGCTGCCTTGCAGCAGATTTTCAGCGGCTAACTCTTGTGCGAGCAACTTATCCTGCCTCTGGCTTTGCTCTAAAAGCTTGTCGGCATACAGACTGCGCACCCGGTCCAGCTCTTTCTTGGTTTCAGCCAACTCGTTGGCGAGCTGCAGCTTGTCGCGCTCCAAAGCCTCGCGAGCCATGCGCAGCTCATCGAGAGCCAGAGAGGCAGGCTGCTGGGCAATAAGAGGCAGGCAAACCAGCACAGAAAAAAACAGAAGCGATAATATAACCGTCGAAAGAAAGATTTTCCAGTCGGCTTGGAAAAAAAACTCGTTTTTCATGTGTTTTCCTAAGCCGGCGGCTTAGAGCCGGCCCCAAATAGACCCAGTCCAAAAAGACTTTGAGCCACTAAGGTACACGAAGGGGGAGGACACTAAGGGACACGAAGGCACACGAAGGCACACGAAGGCACACGAAGGCACACTAAGGGCTTATGCGGAGCTTGCCCGTTTTGGTTTGTTGAGAAAAGGGAGCCGGACAAAGCAAAAAAACTCGCTGAAATAGCATGAAAAACGTAAATTTTCTGCTGAAATTTCAATTTTTCCTTGGGAATCTGTCCATTTGGTGCCCCGTAGGGGCAACCTAATACAGCCCAGGGTAAGCGAGGCTCCGTAGGAGCCGAGCGACACCCTGGGTAAAGGCCCCCCCCGAATCCGGCGCCCTGTAGGGGCGCCACTAATGACCCTTCTGCGTTATGACCTTTTTGGACGGGGTCTAAGGTACACTAAGGGCTTATGCAGCGCCTGCCCGTTTTGGTTTGTTGGGAAAGGTGAATTCAAAAACTTTCTGTGTCTTCGTGTGTAAAATTAGCGCTGCGCCTACAGTTTCCAGTCCACCAGGGGCAGATTTCTCTTTTGCAGCTCCAGGTTGCAATTCGAGAATGGTTTCGAGCCAAAGAAGCCGCGGTATGCCGACAGTGGCGAGGGGTGTGGCGCCTGGATAAGGGCATGCTTCTGGGCATCTATCAGGCCGCTTTTTTGTCCGGCGTTTTTGCCCCAGAGTAGGAATGCGAGGCCGGTTTCGCGTTTGTTAAGCGCTCTGATGACGGCGTCGCTGAACTGTTCCCAGCCCTGGTTTTGATGCGAGTTAGGCTGGTCGCGGCGCACGCTGAGCACGGCGTTAAGCAGGAGCACGCCGTTTTTAGCCCAGGGCAGCAGGCTGGCGGTGTTGGGTTCAGGCAGCCCCAGGTCCTGCGCATACTCCTTAAGAATGTTGCGCAGCGAGGGCGGCCTCTTGCAGTCTGCGGGCACCGAAAAGGCCAGTCCGCAGGCCTGGCCGGGCTGGTGATAGGGGTCTTGGCCTAGCACTAGCGCCTTTACCTCGGCGTATGGCGTCAGCTCGAAGGCGCGAAAAAGCTGCTCGACAGGCGGATAGACCTGTTGGGCGGCATATTCGCGCCGTAGAAAAGCAGACAAGGCCAGCCAGGACGAGGCGTCCAACTCCGGCAACAAGGCCGCCTGCCAATCGGCGGGCAGGCCTGTAAACAATTCATCTGAGCAGAGCATCTGCATAATATAATGCGGCAGGCCGAAAATAAAATAAAAAAGCCGCTGAATGCAGGATTCAGCGGCAAGACCTTGGAGCGGGCGAACGGACTCGAACCGTCGACAACCACCTTGGCAAG
>JAAZIY010000144.1 GCA_012800625.1 Lentisphaerota bacterium | reverse complement strand
GTTGCCCCTTTGGGGCACCAAATGGACTTAATCGCAGAAAAAAATTAGAATTCCTTCCAAAAAATGCGTTTTTCAGGAGAATTCTACTTTTGTGGTTAACTAAGTCAGGACCAATATACCTGGAAAAATCATAATCTTCTGATGAATTTTGCCGCAGAAACGAGTCGTTTTGTCCTTAACGCAAGGGATCATAAAACTTCTCATCTACCTGCGCCGTAGGCGCATAACCATGCTTAACCCCAGGCTTTAGCCTGGGGTAGAAACACCCCTCAAAAGCAGCGCCTCGTAGAGGCGCTACTATACCCCCTCCTTTTTGGACGGGGTCTGCCTTAGTGTCCAAAGAGCCTTAAGGCCGGGCTGCTTTGCGGCAGCCATACGACCACCTTCAACCGGGAGACTCTATCATTATGGAAATCAAAGACATCATCATGGGGCGGCGCAGCATACGCCTGTTTGAGCAAAAGACCCTGCCTGACGCCGAGATTCGCGACCTGCTCGACTGCGCCAGAACCAGCCCCTGCGCCTCGAACCTGCAGCAGCTGCGTTTCATCGTTATCCAGGACTTCCTCCTTGCCAAGGAAATTTTCCAGCTCACTGCCTGGGCCAACCTGGTGAAGCCGCATCGCAACCCGCAATGGGGCGTCTCTGCGCCAAGATGCTTTATCGCCGTGATTGCCGACGCCCAGGCCAACCCCACTATCTATGCCGACGCCGGCGCGGCCATCCAAAGCATGCAGATCATGGCCTGGAGCCGGGGCATAGGCTGCTGCTGGCTGGGCAGCATTAAACGCGACAGGATCAAGGCCATCCTCGAACTCCCTGAAGACAAGCAAGTGATGTACTTGCTCGCACTGGGATACCCGGCGGAAAGCCCGCTGGCCGAAGACATCCCCATAGACAAGCCGGTGTACTATTATCTCGATGATGAAAACCGCCTGCACGTGCCCAAAATCTGCCTTGACGACGTGGCCAGCTGGAGATAAAACTTGTCACTAACTGCATTTCTCCTGGTCCTGGCCTCGGTGTTTTTGCATGCCGGCTGGAATTTCATTTCGAAAAAAAGCGTTCCCAGTCTTTCTTTCTACTGCCTCTCCTGTGGAAGCGCCGCGCTGCTTTGGCTCTTCCCATTTTTGTTTTCGGAGTTCAGCTGCCGCCTGATGCCGCCTGGTTTTTGGCGGCTTGTCGCTTTCAGTGTCTGCTTCGAGATACTTTATGTTGGCGGTTTGGCCTACTCCTACCGCAAGGGCGACATCTCTATGGTGTATCCCCTGGTGCGCGCACTGCCCCTGTTGTTGACTGCGGCGGTGACCGCACTTTTCGCGCTGGGCAGTCGCCAGCCTGGGCCTTGGGCTCTTTTGGGCATGCTCATTATCTTCGTTGGCTGCCTCTGCCTGCCGCTGCTCAATTTCTCGCAATTCAAATTAAGCACCTATCTCAATCCGCTTATCTACCTGATTTTAATGGCGGCAGTGGGGGTCACCGGCTACACGGTGCTGGACAGCATAGCCATGCGGGAGATCAGTGAGCTTTACGGCAAGAAAAGCATACTGCTAAGTATGAGCTATCTTTTTTTCATCGAGGCCGGCATCTCCATTGGAGCGCTTTTCTTGCTTCTTTTCAATCGCAACGAGCGCCTCGAGCTAGCCCGTCTGCTGCGCAGGCGCTCCTTGAATCCGGTCATCACCGGAGTGTTCAGTTCCGGCGCCTATGTGCTGATTCTGCTCTCCATGAATTTCGTCAGCAATGTGAGCTACATCCAGGCCTTCAGACAGCTTAGCCTGCCCATAGGCGTGCTGGCCGGCATCCTCATATTAAAGGAGCCTTGCTCCAGACCCAAGATCATCGGCACCGCCCTCATCGTGCTTGGCCTGGCACTGGTGGCCCTGTTTCCCTAGCAGACCGCATCCAAAAAGCTGGCCTGGCAGGATTTTGGACACGAAGGCGCACTAAGGCGCAGCAGGTTTTCTGTTTCAGCAAGGAGTTAGTATGTCTCTCATCAACGATTGTGTTTTCTGCAAGATCATTCGTTCCGAGCTGCCCTGTGTGCGGCTTTACGAGGATGACTTGGTTTTGGCCTTTCTCGACATTGCCCCCTTCAATCTTGGCCACAGCCTGGTTATCCCCAAGCAGCATCATCACAGCATCACCACCTTGCCGGAGGACTGCCAGGGGCGGCTGATGGCAGTGGCCAGCAAGCTGGCGGCGGCCACCCTGCGCAGCCTGAAGGCCGACGCCTTCAACCTGCTGCTTAACAACGGCAGCTGTGCCGGACAGGAGGTGCCGCACGTGCACCTGCACGTCATACCGCGCTTCCTGGACGACCACCCCATCTTCAACCCCGCCAAGCAACAATACAAAGACCAGGCGCAGATGCAAGAAACCGCCGACAAAATCAGAACTAAACTAGGTGAATAAATGAGCAAGGCAATCAGCATGGAAAGCGGCATAGAAAAAATTGTGGCAAAGGATACGCGCTATCCCAAAGAGGCATACAAGTTTATCGCCGAGTCGGTCTCCAAAGTCTGCCAACAGGTGCTATCACGCCGCAAGCAAAACTCGCGCAACCGCCATATCACGGCTCTGCAACTGCTGAACGGGCTGCGCGACATACTGCTGAGCGACTACAATTGCCTGGCTATAGACGTGCTTAGCCATTGGAACATACAGAGCACCGACGACATAGGCAATATCGTTTTCAACCTGGCAAAGGTCAACCTGCTAGGCATCAGTGAAAACGACCGCATCGAGGACTTCCATGAGCGCTTCTGCTTCCATTCCGTCTTCGTGCTGCCCTTCACACCTTACAAGCGCCTGCGCGCCCTGCCGGTTATTCAGCTCTGACCTAGTGTCCACAAATACTACCGCGCAGTTTATGCATCCAAACTATGAATCATAACTCCCAGCTTATCACGCATCCAGAGGCCGACTGGTCGGCCAGACACGAGCAGGACTACGCCAGCGGCCCGCTGCAGCTTACTGTGCATGGCAACACGCTGCTGAACAACTTCCATTGCCGACATGACGATGTGGACAGCAGCGCCATGACGGTTGACAAAAGCCGCTGCTTCCGCAAGGCGGGCGCCGCAGTGTGCCTGACGGAAAGCCACATCCCCTACGGCAGACGGCTGTCATTCAAACAAAGCCTGCGCTATGCCGCTAATTATGCCCGTATCACCCAAGACATCAACTGGCCTAAACAAACCGCGTTGAAAAAAGTTCTGGAGATCGGCTCCGCCGAACTGCCTGGCCACTGGCCGAAGATGCTGCTCTTTGAAGCCGCCAAACCCGGCTGCCGCGAATATGAGCTAAGCCCGGGCACGGAGCTAAGACTCAGTGAGCTGCCTCTGGCCCTGGTGTTTTATAACCAGCAAGGCCAGGCTCTGGAAATCGGCAACGGCGACGATCTCTGGCGCTGGCAAAACGCCCTGCAATTTGAGCAGGGGCAAGCCGAGTCTGGAATCCTTATCCGGCATACTGAAAAAGCGCTGCGCTTTAATCGTATGTTAAGCCTGAACCAAGGCGGCGCCGAACTGCTGCCCCTGCCCAGAGAATACCGCTTTACTTCATACCTGGCCTGGAGCTGCCCTGAACTGGAAACCGAGTTCCCCGCCAAACTGCAATTCCACCGCCCAGAACTGCTGCCAGACAGAGGGCTAGACATCGAGAACCTGGCGCAGCACGGCGCAAAACCGGCTCTCAGCCTGGACTTTTCGCGCCTGCAGCTGCCTACACAGGCGCAGCGCGACTTATCGCCGGGGCTTTGCTGGGAAAGCAAAATCACGCAGAAATTTGCCCGGCGCATAATCAGGCAACTTGCCGACTTGTCGCAGGAAGGCTATTTGCTTATCGAGGCCGGTATGTTCCCGGGTCTCTGCCAGGACCCGGTGCACTGCAGCCGCAAAAATGAGGCTCTGCACTGGGACTTGATGGCTATTTTGGACTTCTGCTCCTGGATGCGGCAAAGACTGGGACGCGGCTGGACTATCAAGGTGCAAGTGCCCGAACCCTGGTGCAAACTGCCCTCGATGAGCTGCCTGGGCGCCATCAATGGATTCCGTAATCAAAGCTAAAAACTTGCGCGCTTCCTCTTAGTGTGTCTTCGTGTGTCTTCGTGCCCCCCCTTTGTGCCCTTTTTTTGACGGCTTCAAGCAATAATTCCCATGCCAGAACTGCCCGAGGTACACACTGTTTGTCTGAGTCTGCGCCGTCATCTGCTCGGCGCGCTCATCGTCTCAGCCAGCCAGCATGGCAAGCTGCGCCACTATGTCGAGACTGCCGCGCTTGACGCCTTCTGCCGGCAGCAGCGCATTAGCAGCATAGAACGCCGCGCCAAGTACATACTGCTGGGCTTCGAGAAAGGCGGCGGCCTGATCCTGCATCTGGGCATGACCGGACGCTTTATCGTCGAGCCGGACGACAAAATCCTGCTTCCACACGAGCGTTGCAGCTGGCTTCTGGCTGACGGGCGACGCTGGCGCTATTGCGACGCCAGGCGCTTCGGCGCGGTCCATCTCTGTCCCCCCGAGTTGCCCTTTGAACAACACCCTGCCCTGGCGCAACTGGGTCTGGAACCCCTGTCCGAGGAGTTTACCGGCAAGCAGCTGCATTCCCTCTGCCGCGGGCGCAAGGCTCCAATCAAGAATCTTATTATGTCCCAGCGCTTCGTTGTCGGCATAGGCAATATTTACGCCTGCGAGGCCTTGTTTGCCAGCGGCATATCGCCTTTCACCCCGGCGGGCAAGCTAAGCCTGCCGCGCTGCAAGGCGCTGGTGGCGGCCATCAAAGCGGTTTTGCATGAGGCCATCGCCTCAGGCGGCTCCACCATACGAGACTACCAAAGTGTGAACGGCAGCGAAGGCGAGTTCCAGCTGCGTCTGCAAGTATATGGCAAAAACTCGCAGTGCTGCCCGCGCTGCCAGAGCAAGATTGTCCGCGGCACCCAGGCCGGACGCTCGAGCTACTACTGTCCAAAATGCCAAAAAAACTAGCACTATATAGACCCCATCCAAAAAGCCCTTGAACCACAAAGGCATACGAAGGGGGAGGACACGAAGAGACACGAAGAGACACGAAGGCACACTAAGGGCTTATGCGGCGTCTGCCCGTTTTGGTTTGTTGGGAAAATGGAGCCGGATAAAGCAGAAAAACTTGCTGAAATTTTGCTAAGAAACAACTTTTCAAGGATTTTTTTGTTTCATTAACTAACCAGCCAGGGTCAATACTGCT
>JAAZIY010000143.1 GCA_012800625.1 Lentisphaerota bacterium | reverse complement strand
CTCAGCCTTTGTCGCACACGTCCCCAGCCGCGGCATGGCCGCAGAAATCGCCGACTGGTACCAAAAAAACGCCTTTGATCTTTTCATCGCCAACGGCAATAAGGCCCCCTTTCTGCCCGAGTCGGAAAAGGGGATTCGCAAGGACGGGCGCAACCTGCTCAAAGAGCTTAGCGCCAGCGGCTACGCCAGTATCAGCGGCCTAGACGACTTTCGCCAGGTCACCCCGGCCAAGCCGGTTTACGGCTTCATGGGCTGGCCCACAGTGGAGCTTTTAGGCGAGATGACCGAGCTGGTGCTGCCCTATATGGAGGCGCGCAGCCCCAAGGGCTTTTTTATTATGATCGAGTGTTCCTGGCCTGACAGCGGCGGGCATGGCAACAACCCGGATACCAGCGCCAGAGGTGCCTTGAGCACCGACTATACCGTCAGAGCCGCGGTGGAATACGCCCTGCAAAAGAAAGATACCCTGGTGATTGTGACCGCCGACCATGAGACCGGACTGCTGTTTGCCGCCGACAATTTGCAGGACAAAAGCAAACCGCACGTGGTATATCAAACCACCAGCCATAGCCAGTCGCCAGTGCCCGTCTTCGCTTTCGGACCAGGTTCGGAAAAATTCCACGGCGTGCTCGACAATGTCGATATACCCACGCGTTTCGCCGAGTTCTGGGGCCTAAAACTAGGCGTGGAAATCGAGCAATAAGTGTTATAAAGGCTTAGTTAAACCCCGTCCAAAAAAAATAGTCGAAAACGACTTGGTGTGTCTTTGTGTCACTTCGTGTCTCTTCGTGTCCTCCCCCTTGGACGGGGGAAAGGTCAAAGAAATTCGCCCTGGCATTGCTCCATATAGGCTCCAGGCACCCGCCATTTTTCCGGGAAGGTCTTGCATTGCAGCGGCTTCACCGGATGAATCCGGCAGCGGTTCTCCGACGTCAGGAATACGCAGGCGCCGTCCTCGCGGTCAGTGAGCACCAGGCATTTACGGTCAGGGGAAACCAGGCAGTACTGCTGGCGGAACTCGTCCTCAGTCAGGGCGAGAAACTCCGCAATGCTGCTGATCTCCGCCTCGCTGACCCGCACTATGCCCGGCCAGCGGCAGCAGGCGCCGCAGGCGGCGCAATGAAAACGAGGAGACGATGTGGACTGCAAATTATTCTGCGACATTACTAATGTTTTTGTTTTATAAGGTTTGCCGAGCTACTGGAAACGCGGCCTCTAATCTGCATCTGCCTGCATTCCCAGGCAATACAAAACTCATTACATATCTAAGGTTCGAAGCCGGCGTTTTTATCTCGGGTGAGCAAAGCGGCGCTGTTGCCTGGCGCCTGTTTCACCAGTCTGGGCAGTTTTCCGGCCATGCCGATCTGCTGACCTCGTATAAGCATCACTCCGGCCAATCCGGGAATTTGCATGACCTGGTCCAGACATGCTTGCAGCTCGTTGTTTTCCTGCACCAGATTTCCAGCTCGGGTGGCGGCGGCGTCGGCCAGGGCGGCGTCTTTGGCGACGACGCAGGCCAGATCGCAGCAGCCCAGGCTCAGGGCGTGACCCATTTTGCCCGACGAGGAACACAGCGCCAGGGGCAGCTCCTCGGCCTGCACCTCAAAGGCCAGCCTATTAAAAGGACTGTCTTTGCCGGCGTAAACCCCGATTCGCACTGCCTCCGGTGAGGCCATATAGATATCACCGCCGTTTTCAACGATGCAGTCGGTTTCACCGAGGCGCAGGGCGAATTCAACGCCCCACTGCGCCAGCGCGCCGGCCACCGCAGCCATAGGCCCCACAGCGGCCAGAGCCGCAGCCGCCGCCATGCGTTGCGCTATGGCGGGAGCACCCGGCAGCAATGCCACAGGCCGCAAAGAGCGGCGAAACTCGGGCTGACGTAAAATATAGGACTCCAAAAGCCGGCGCTGTCGGATAATCTCCGCAGTCAGAGCCTCGAAGCAGGCAGAGCTAATACGGAAATTGCTGTCTTTGTGGCTGAACTTGCGGTAGACACGGCGCATATGGTGCGGGAAAGTCACGAAGGGGGGAGGACACTAAGGCACACGAAGGGCTTTTCGGCGTTATGAGCTTTTTGGACGGGGTCAAAACAGCGCCGTGCAGGCACCAAAGGGGCAGTTGGAGACACAGGCCATGCAGGCAATGCACAGTGATTTGTCAAACTCGACCTTCATGCTCCGCTGGTCGGCTATATGCAGAGCCTTGGTCGGACAGTGGCTCAGACAGTTGCCGCAGTGCGTGCAAAGTTCAAGGTCATGCACTATGCCGCTGTCCACCTCGCGTATGCTCACGCCGAAGCCGCGCACGTAGTCCATGCCGCGCTCGATGTCGGCATCCAGGCCGCTGATGTCCAGCACCAGGAATCCCTCCTGGTCCTGAGTCACCTTGGCAGCGAAGATATTGATCATCAAACCGTATTCCTTCACCAGCTGGTAGACTATGGGCTTTTCGGTCTCGCAGGTGGGAAAATGCAAAAGGAGTTTTTTAGTTGTCATGGCAGTCTCCTACAATGGCATGCTCTTCATGGCTTGCTGTTGCGGCAGGCGCTGCAGCGGTTCGGCGAGCAGGAAGGCACCGGCGCGCAGCTCCTCCTTGAGCAGTTCGGCGATCTCCAGCGCCAGGCTGTATGAAGAAAGCGAACTGGTGGGGATTTTTTTGCCCTCTAGGCTTATACTGCCCGATTTAAGCTCTTCATAGTTGACTAGGCCTAGCACCTTGCCGGTCTTCATGGGATAGTCGTGGCTATAGTCAACGATGGGCGCCTGGATATCCCGGTCTCTTACACAAAGCCGGCGCAGTATGCCGACGTTGAGTACCGGTATGGGAATGCCCACTCCCAGCGCCAGGGAAACGCCGTAGCCCTTAAAGCTGCAGGCGCGCACGTATTTAGGGAGCATTTTTTTCATGTCGGCGGTCAGCCCCAGGGTGCCGGCCCCCTCGCTGGGCACGCCGTTCTCGCCGCGTTGGCAGCTGGGGCTATGCTGCGTGCCCTCGGCGTGCACATGGCCGCGCGCGCCGGCCAGCCAGACTGCCGTGCCTATGCCTATGCACTCGTACCAGGGATCGTTTAACAGGGGCGAAAGCTGGCCGGCAGAGCAGTAGCAGGCATTTTGCATGTTAGGCTTGAGCTGCCCCAAATAGGTGTAAAGACGCTTCTCTGAGCAATTCACCGCCACATTGTAGTTCTGGTAGCAGTTGCGCGGATTGACCATAATGGCCTGGTTCAGGTCTTGCAGACGAATGTCGGCGCGCAGCTCGCGCCGGGGATACTCCTGCGTGCCATAGGAGCTGGCGATAAGCTCGACGCTCTGGCCGGCAACCAGCTTCTCGATGACATGCGCGCCGCCAAAACTGAAGTCGCCGGGAAAATTCAAGTTGGCCGGCGCATTGATGCGCAGCTCGGTGGCCCCCAGATAGGCGTCCACCGCTGCCAGGCCGCTATAGGCGCGAACACCGTCCAGACTGCAGTCAGTAATGCGGATTTTTGGCGCGCATTGGCCAAAATTCAGAAAACAGCCTGAGGAGCACATGGGGCCGAAGGTCGCCGTGGTAACCACGTCAACCTGGCGCAAGGCCTTCTCTTCGCCGTGCTTGTCGACAAAGTCGATGATCTCCTCGGCAGTCAACACCACTGCCTGCCCGGAGCTTATCCGCTCATTGATTTCCTGGTATGTTTTCATGCTGCAAGATAACTTCTTGGTGTGACTTCGTGTCCCTTCGTGTGACTTCGTGTCCCTTCGTGTGCCTTTGTGGTCCAAAAAGGTCATAACGCCGAAGGGTCGTTAGTGGCGCCCCTATAGGGCGCCGGATTCGGGGAGGGGCCTTTACCCAGGGTGTCGCTCGGCTCCTACGGAGCCTCGCTTACCCTGGGCTGTATTAGGTTGCCCCTTTGGGGCACAAAAT
>JAAZIY010000142.1 GCA_012800625.1 Lentisphaerota bacterium | reverse complement strand
ACAGCATATCTACTTGCCCATTTACTAAAAAACAGCATATCTACTTGCGCCGTAGGCGCATAACCATGCTTAACCCCAGGCTTCAGCCTGGGGTGCAGGCAACCAGCAAAACCGGCGCCTCGTAGAGGCGCTACTATGCCCCTCGCCCTTTTTGGACGGGGTCTACCTAGCATTGAAAGAATCAGGGTTTTGTTTTGCTGGCCTGGTCTACGGCTTTCAGGAAGCTGGCGAAGGGCAGTAGCGGCGGGTTTTCCCTGGCGGCATTTTCCTCGAGCAGCCCGGCGATGCGGTTTTGCCGCTCCAGGGCTTTTTGGAATTCTTTTTCAGCCTGTTGAAACTCTTTGCGGAAGCGTCTTTTTTTGTTTTTCTGCAATGCAAGCAGGGCCTTGTTGAATTTATGCAGTGGCTCTTGCAATAGGAAGGGGGCTTGTTTGGCCAGTCTCGAAATCTTGTTTTGCATCAGGCTGATGGCCTGGGTGTTTAGCTTGTAGTCCTCCAGCTGTCTGGCCATGTCGCGCATAGGGACTTTTTTAATGCTCTGTTTTTCGCCGGGCTGCAGGATGGCGGGGTTGAACAGGTCTTCAAGCTCGGCCAGGATGCTGTCCAGTTCGCTGTAGCGCAGGCCGCGGGTGCTTTCAGCCTGCACGCCTTTTTCGTACCAGCTTTGCAGGTTGTCCCCGGGAGCCAAGCCGTCTCCCAGGAGAAATTCCAGGGCCTCGCAGGGACTGCGTCCATGCAGCTCCAGTTCCAGCAGGCGCTGCATAAAGACGGCGCTCTCGGGCAGGCTTTCCAGCCTGGCCAGGAACAAGTCGCAGTGCAGCATATACAGCCTGAAGATGGCGCTGGAGCCTGGCTCTGGGCTGTGGCAAAGCAGGGTTTCCAGCTTCGGGAAGCGCCCCTGCCGGAACTGTCTCTGCGCCACGCCGTAATCTGGCCGGTAATAGCTTAGCAGGCCTTTGCCGGCAAAAAAAACGCGGCGGCAGACGGCGGCTGCCATCCAGTGCGCCGAGCTTGCAGCGCCGAGCGGCAGATCGAATTTCTCCTCGATGCGTCTCTTCAGCAGAGCCTGGCAGAGCTTATAGCTGATCAGCAGCGAGTCGCTGCCATAGGCAAAGCAGAGATCGCTTTCTTCGTCCTTGGCGGCGTCCTCGCCGGGGCGCAATATAGTCAGTTGCAGAGTCTGCCTTGGAACTCCGTCAAAGCCCAGGCAACGGTCTATTTCACGGGCGAAAAGCGTTGCGGCTTGAGCGATGGCCTTGGTGTCTTCCAGTGAAGAGCTGCGCACACGCAGCGAGAGCTCATCGAGGTTCTCCGAAATGACCGGCCGGATCTGGGCACAAAGAGCGCAGCACAGCAAGGCACACAAAAAAACAATGCTGTTAAACCGAAATGTCATTACTAGCAAAGTTCAAGTGATGAATTATGCGAACATTTTTAATTTGATTCTCCTATCCACTTCAGCTTGCAGATACGCCTGCATTTCCTGCTTTGACTTCGTGTCAGAATAGTGCGCTTTTTTATGATGATGTGCACAGAGCACAGCCAGGTTCCAGATAGCGTCTTCCCCTCCCTCAAAGAGCGGAATAATGTGATGCACCTCTATATATCGGCTGTTATCAGGGCGATAAAAGGTGTTTTCGCATCCTTGGCAAAGACACCTGTCGCCTAAACGATCTACTGCCATTTTAGCCCATTTTACTCTTCTGACGTAGGTTTCAAGCAGATACTCGCGTTTTTCAGGTTCCTCTTTGCTTAAATCGATGGTCTTGGTTTCCTCCAATTCATCATCGAGCAAATATATTTCGCGCAAAGTATAGTTCCCCGAGTTGTCCAAAAAACTGATTTTGCCCTGATCGCGCAGAAACTGCAACTGTTGTCTTACCTTTGCCTCAGGATTGTTATTTTCCGGCTTGGCCGCTGTGAAAACCGGCAGCTTGTCTTTTATAAAATCCTCAAGCGTAAAAGTTCTAGAGCCATGAGCGTTGCAGTGATTACGCACTTCGTTAAAGACCAGGTCAGTCCACTTCATGGTTGTTCTCCAGGTTATCGTTTTGGGCTAATGGTGGAGTTGGTCTAGGCACTAGGTTGTCCCTGTCCAAAAAGATGGTCTGGGGTGGGGGCGGCAGAGCCGGCATCCTTGCCGGCTCACCGTTCCCGTTCATGCTCGGCAGCTCAGTGTTGCTGGGTATCCAGTTCAACTTCAACTTGGTGTGTCTTAGTGTATCTTGGTGTGTCTTCGTGTCGAATCCCGTCTGCGTGCCTTTTAAGGTTGAGGCCTCGGTTGCTGTGATTTATTTGTCGGGTTTTTGTCCTAGCACGAGGATGGTTTTCAGTGTGTCGCGGGCATAGAGGCAGTAGGGGTCCAGCTCAGCTTGGCGGTTTATTGCTTGCGCCACTGGTTTTTGCGGGAACTCCAGGTCGGGTTGCAGCGCTGTTGGCAGTCCTAGGTTTGCGCTTACTGGCACCCTGAGTCTAAGCCCGCTGGGCAGCTTGATTTGCTGGCCGGCGCCCATGATTCCCAGGCTGGGCTTGCCCATGACGAGCAAAAGGCCTTCGGCCTGCGCTCTTTGCAGCAGGGACTCGGCGGTGCCCGCGGTTTCATGGTCCACCAGGGCGACGATGGGCACGCCTAATTCCTTGACAAATTGATAGCAGGCTTTTTCGGCGGCGCCGGAGAAGCCCCAGGCCTGGCGCAGGTCGAGCACCAGAGCCTGCCCTCGCTCGCCCTCGAATTGCTCCAGCAGCGAGGCGCAGTCCATCAGCAGCCTCTCGTCCCGGAAATTCTCCAGGCGCAGATAGAAGATGCCGTCCTGCTCCAGGAATGGCTCCAGCATTGGGGCGGCGGGGATTTTATCGTCTTCCTGGTCTTCGCTTTTTTCCTGTTCCTGGCATTGCTGTTCAAAAAACATGGGTACTTTCAGGGTGGCGGCCAATTTTTGCAGGATTTCCAGTTCTTGCCGGCTAGTCATTTCCGGCAGCAGCCCGTATTTTTCCAGTTCTTGGAAGAGGGCCGGCAGGTCTCGCTGCAGCCCGGGTTGTTTTTGTGCCTTTGTTTCGCAGGCCAGTCCGGCTGCGGCGATGCTTATCACTGCGATGCCGAGCATGATTGCCAGTTGCGGCGCCTTCATAATTGCAGCTCCCGGTCGTCCTCAATGACTT
>JAAZIY010000141.1 GCA_012800625.1 Lentisphaerota bacterium | reverse complement strand
TTCGTCCGATTCGTCCGATTCGTCCGATTCGTCCGATTCGTCCGATTCGTCCGATTCGTCCGATAAAACTGATTCGTCCGATTCGTCCGATTCGTCCGATTCGTCCGATTCAATCCCCACATTTGAATTACGGCATTATCTTAATACCGTGCGCGATTCTACAATATAACCACTTTCACAATTTTTGAGGGCGATGAGCATCGAGCTAAAGAACAAGTTACTGGGTCTTTTAGAAAAAGTCGGTCAGGAGCATGTGCTGCGTTTTTGGCAGCGGCTTGACCCTGCCGGTCAGCAGCGTCTTGCAGCGCAGATACTGAGCGTTGACTGGCAGCAGTGTCGGCGTTGGATCGAAGATGCCTTGCAAGAGGAGGCTCCAGAGCTGCCCTTCGAGCGGCTGCGACCCTCTCCTTATCAGCCCCTGGCGGTGGAGAGCGCCGCCGAGCAAGCTTTCCAGCGCGACTGCATTGCGCAGGGCGAGGAGCTTTTGCGCCAGGGTAGGCTGGCTGCTTTCACAGTGGCCGGCGGGCAGGGCAGCCGTCTGGGCTTTGATGGACCCAAGGGAACCTACGCTTTTACCGCTCTGCGCAAGGCCAGCTTGTTTCAGTTCTTTGCTGAATCCCTGCTGCGCTATCAGGAGATTTACCAGACCCTGCTGCCGTGGTATATTATGACTAGCCCGGCCAATGATCAGGCCACCAGAGAATTCTTTGCCCACAATGGCTTTTTTGGACTGGATCCGGCTCATGTGAGCTTCTTTCAGCAAGGCACTCTGCCTGCCTTTGATTTGCAGGGCAAAGCACTGCTCGAGGCGCCAGACAGCCTGGCGTTGTCGGCCAATGGCCACGGTGGCAGCTTCGCAGCTCTGAAAGACTCCGGAGCACTGGAGGACATGCGCCGGCGCGGCGTGCAGTTGCTTTCCTATTGGCAGGTCGATAACCCGCTGGTGCGGCTCTTTGACCCGCTCTTTATCGGAATGCACGCTTTGAGCGGCTCGGAAATGAGCAGCCGCGCCCTGCTGAAACGAGACCCGCTGGAAAAACTGGGGCACTTCTGCACGCTGGATGGACGCGAGCTGATTGTGGAGTATAGCGACATGCCCGAAGAGCTGCTCTATGCCAAAGACAAGCAAGGGCGCCTGCTCTACAGAGCTGGCAGCCCCGCCATACATCTGCTGAACTGCGATTTTATCGCTACTCTGTGCAGTGGCAGCCTGAATTTCAAACCGCATCGGGCACTGAAAAAAGTGCCTTGCATAGACGAAAGAGGCAGACGCTGCGAGCCTGAGCGCGAAAATGCCATTAAGCTGGAGTTCTTCCTCTTTGACGCACTGCCGCTGGCGCGAAAAACCCTGGTGCTCGAGGCCGAACGCAGCGAGCAGTTCGCTCCCATCAAAAATGCCGAAGGCGAGGACTCGCCGGAAAGCTGCCGGCAGGCTTTGCTGGAGCGCAGCGCCGGCTGGGTCGAGGCGGCGGGACTGGAGTTTCCGCGAGACACCGAGGGCAAACCCGCCGCACTGCTGGAAGTCTCGCCGCGTCACAGCGTGGACCGCGACGATTTCCTGCGCAGAGCGGAAAAGCCCTCCGGGCTGACCTGCGGAGCAAAGCTCGTCTTTGGCGATGAAAGGTTTTTTGGACACTAAGACACACTAGACCCCGTCCAAAAAGCCTTTGAACCACAAAGGCACACAAAGGCACACAAAGGGCTTGTGCGCCGCCGCATAAGCCACTTGCCTGTTTTGGTTTGTTGGGAAAAGGGAACCGGACAAAGCAGAAAAACGATGAAACAGCATGAAAAACGCTAATTTTCTGCAAAATTTCAATTTTTCTTGAGAATCCGTCCATTTGGTGCCCCGAAGGGGCAACCTAATGCAGCCCAGGGTAAGCGAGGCTCCGTAGGAGCCGAGAGCCACCCTGGGTAAAAGCCCCCCCGAATCCGGCGCCCTGTAGGGGCGCCACTAATCTGCTGAATGGCAGGGAACGGGAACGGGGAGCAGCCTAAAGGCTGTACTACATACATGGGACGGAAACCGGCTAAATGTCGGCTTGTCCCGGGGGGGCACATCCTTTTTGGACGGGGTCTAAGTTTCACTAAGCGGCAATTTTTTCGCGATGTGGGCCAATAAAGGCTACAATGCCGCTCAAGTGAGCCATTATCTTATCTTGCCTTGAGTCGAGAACCATTCAAGGAAAGGAATAAAGCATGGAAACCTCTCGTTATATTTTCATCCATCTTGAAGACCTACTCTACAGTCTGGAAGAGGCCAGCGCCATGCTGCTGCGGGCTTGTAAGCGCGGCTCTCCCTTTCGCTTGCAGGC
>JAAZIY010000140.1 GCA_012800625.1 Lentisphaerota bacterium | reverse complement strand
ATCATTATACCCTGGGGGATGTGGCCGAGGTCTTTATCAAGCCGGCCTCGGACACTTACTACTGGGAGCTGTACGGCACGCCGGCCGCAAAAATGAGCACATTCTTCATTCCGGGACGAGGCGCGCTGATGGGGCCGCTGCTCATCAGCGACCCTTTCGAGCTGAAGGTGGCCAGCCAGGTGCAGGGCACGCTTAACCAATGGCAGGATAAAGACCAGGGCTGGAGCATGGAAATGGCCATACCAAGAACAGAATTGGAAAAATTCGGAGCCAAATTCAACCCGGAACAGGGCTGGAGCATCTTCCTGGCACGCTATAACTACTGCAGATACCTGCCAAGCAAGGAAATGAGTTCCTTTCCGCAGCAGCAGGAAACCGCTAACTTCCATATGCTGGAGGAATATGCGACGCTGCAGTTGCTCAAACCATGAGCCTGAATCGAGGAAAATAAAAGATGAAACTGGGAATTGTCATTACGCGCAGCGATGCCGAGGCGGTGTATAACGCCCTGAGGCTGGCGCTGTATAGCTTGCAGCAGGGAGACAAAGTCAGCGTCTTCCTCTCCGGCGAAGGTGTGGAGCTAGACCAGATACAGGACCCCAGGTTCGACGTCGTCGAGCTGGCCGAGCAGGTGCTGGCCTCCGGAGGCAGGTTCCTTGCCTGCGGCAGCTGCCTGAAGCTCAGGCAGGCCGGGGCTAGCCAGGTCTGCCCGCTCTCCAGCCTGGCGGACTACTACGAGCTGGTAAGAGACAGCGATAAACTCGTGACCGTCTGAAAAGCTTTTAAACCACTAAGGCACACGAAGGCAGACAAATAAACTCTAAGAGAAAGCGGACTAGGCAAATAAAAGCTTTGATGTGGAAAAAAAATTCCAAAGTCATTTGCAAAGCGATAATCATGCGCTATAGTTAGCTACTGGCATCTTTTGGAATTCTCGAAGATATCGGATGATTGAACGGATGATTGTCTTTTCTTGGCCCCTTTTTCTTCCTTGGTTTTTCTGATCCTGCTAGCCTGGGCTGTTTTTTAGCCTCTTTCCCACTCTTAGCTTCGGAAAGTAAAAGATAGGAGCTGGAATTCCCAGTTTGGAGTAAGAAGAAATGGGCAAGAAGTTGTATGTAGGGAATCTGAGCTATGCGGTTACAGATTCGGAACTGGAGTCTCTGTTTGCGCAGTTTGGCCAGGTTGACTCGGCAAAAGTGATTTCGGATCGCGACTCGGGTCGCAGCAAGGGCTTTGGCTTTGTAGAAATGGCCAATGACAACGAGGCCGAGGCTGCCATCGAGGGGCTTAACGGCAAGGAAAACAACGGCAGAGCTTTGACCGTGAATGAAGCCAGGCCCCTGGAACCCCGCGCTCCCCGCGGCGGCGGCTACGGTGGTGGCGGCGGCGGTCGTCCCCGCAGCGGCGGCTATGGTGGCGGCGGACGCTACTAGGCCGGAGCGAACGAGGGGCGCCTGAGATTGGTGCCCTGAAATGACAAAAGGCTTCTGTTTCTTAGGAAACAGAAGCTTTTTTTATGTGGCTGCGCTCTGCTGCGGCGATAAAGGGGGGCCTGACGGAAAATTGGACACTAAGACACACTAAGTCACACCAAGTTTTTGAAGCTTGAGTATCGGCATCTGGCCAGCATTACTCTTTTTTTGGACGCGGTCTTTCCCAGTATTACAAAAATCTCGCAGCATGCGTTTTGTTTTCAGTCTTATTTTATTTGTCCTTTGCGCTTCGGCCATTCAGGTGCCTGCCGCTGAGACGCAGTCTGACACTGTGCTTGTGGCGGAGTCCGAGCCTGTCGCCGCTTCCACCCCTGCTGCGGGGCGCCCGGTGCTTGATCTGGAGCAGTTGCGCCTGCTGGAATTAGACCGCGGCGCCTTCAACTGGCGTCAGGACTGGTGGAAATATCTGCTCATGGCCAGTCTGTTTTTGCTTTGCCTCT
>JAAZIY010000139.1 GCA_012800625.1 Lentisphaerota bacterium | reverse complement strand
GCTGTTGCAGAAGGACGGCGCCATCGTGCGCCTGAAGGACGTCTCGGAGATCAGCGACTCCTTCCAGGAGATCACCCAGTTTGTCGAGACCATGGGGCGCGACGGCATGATCATGATGGTGCAGAAGCGCAGCGGCGCCAACACGGTGTCGGTCTGCGCAGAGATTCGCAGCGAGCTGCAGCGCCTCGAGGAGGTCATTCCCCGCGATATCGAGTTTTTCATTGTCAACGATGCGAGTACCTTTATCACGCAGTCGATCAACAATGTGAAGGGCACGGTATACTGGGGCGGCATCTTTGTGGTTCTGGTCTCATTCTTCTTTTTGCGCAGCCTGCGCAGCTCCCTGGTGATCGTGCTGACCATTCCCTTTTCGCTCATCATCGCCTTTTGTTTTATGTATTTCATGGGCTGGACCATCAATATGATCAGCCTTTCGGCCTTGGCCATCGCCATCGGCATGGTGGTGGACAATGCCATTGTGGTACTCGAGAACATCAGCAGCCTGGTGCATCGCGGCGTGAAGGTGAAAGAGGCCTCCATGTTTGCCGCCTCCGAGGTCATGTTTTCGCTTACCGCCTCGACGGCCACCACCATTTGTGTGTTTCTGCCCCTGGTTTTTGTGAAGGGGGCATCCGGCATCATGTTCAGGCAGCTGGGCGGCCTGGTGACGGCCACCTTGCTGGCCAGCCTGGGTTGCGCTTTGACCCTGACCCCCATGCTCAGCTCCAAGCTGTTGAAAACCCTGCCGCGCAGCAAGGCTGAAATCGAGGCGGCCAAACGGAAACGCAGCTGGAGCCAGCGTCTTTACCAGCGCAGCGAGAGCTGGTTTCTTGCCTTCGAGGGAGGCTACGGCAGGCTGCTGGGCTTCTGTCTGAAGCATAAATATGCAGTGTTGGTGTTTGCCACCCTGGTGCTCTGCGCGGCTCTGCTTATCATCCCCTTTGTGGGCACCGAGTTTACGCCGGACCAGGATACCGGCGAGATGACCTTCCGCTTCCAGTTGCCGGTATCCACCAGGGCGGAGCTAACCGCGCAGACCAGCCGGCGTATCGTGGACACGGTCTACCGCAAGGAGCAGGAGCTGCTGACGCAATATAAACAGGGTATCCCTGATGACGAGGCCGGGCAGCGGCGTTCGAGTGCGGTGCGCTTCACCAACTGGCGTGCCGGGCGCTCCTCTGGCGGCTGGGGCAGCCGCGGCTCGCACATAGGGCAGGTGAACATACGCCTGCTGCCGCTTGAAGAGCGCCCTTATGCGGTCTCGGAGCTGGGCGAGGCGGTGCTCTCCGAGCTGCGCGGCTGGCCTGAGATAGACCGGGTTTTCCTGGGCACCTCGAATCGCCTGATGAGCAGAATCCTGGGCGGCAGCAACGAAAAGCCCATTGTGGTGGAAGTGCTGGGCTATGATCTCGAGCAGACCTTTGCCATCGCGCAGAAAATCCGCCAGATGGCTCTGGATATACCTGGCTGTAAAGACCCGGTGATCACCTTTGACAGCGGCAACCGCGAGCTGGTCATCAATATAGACCGCGAGGCGGCAGCGGTGCTCGGCGTGGATGTGGATAACATCGTCTCCTCCATACGCACACTGTTCTACGGCAACGAGGCCAGCCAGTTTAGGGAGGGCGAAGACGAGTACGAGATTTTCGTGCAGCTCGGCGAGGTGGAGCGGCGCAGCGTGAACGACATACTCAACAGCGAGATCACAGTCAACGGCAACCGCATCCGTCTGGACTCCTTTGCCAGTGTCAGCGAGGAGCTAGGCCCGGTGACCATCAACCGCGTCGGCCAGGAGCGCGTGGTTTATCTGCAGCTCGATGTCTACGGGCGTTCGCTGGGCGAGGTTGGCGCTGATTTGAAGCGCGCCATAGCCGAGAACATCATCCTGCCGCCCGGCATAGGCATAGACTATGACGGTCAGATCAAGGAGCAGGGCAAGTCGTTCAGAGACCTGACCCTGATGCTGGTGCTTGGCGTGCTTCTGGTGTATATGATCATGGCGGCGCAGTTCGAGTCATATTTGGCCCCCTTTATCGTTATGTTCTCCATTCCTTTTGCTTTTGCCGGAGCCATTTTCGCTCTGGCCTTCAGCGGCAAGACCCTGAATATTATGTCGTTTATCGGTCTTATTATGCTGGTGGGCACGGTGGTGAACAACGCCATTGTGTTGATCGACTACATCAACATCTTGGTGGCTCGCAAGATACCGGTGTTGCAGGCCATCGAGGTGGCCGGGCGTCAGAGGCTGCGACCGGTGCTGATGACTACGCTCACCACTATCTTCGGGATGCTGCCCATGGCCCTGTCCAAGGCCACCGGTTCGGAGCTTTGGTCGCCCTTGAGCATCACCATTATTGGCGGGCTGAGCATCTCCACCCTGGTGACCTTGGTCTTTATTCCTATTTTGTATAGCATGCTGATCAAGATGAACAACAACAACAACGGCGGGCAGCAGCAGCTCTCCGGGACAGCGGGCTAAGGGGCAATTGGACACTGAGACACACTAAAAACTTACATTTTTTGCTGTGATTTTAGCCGCTCAAGTCTTGCATCGCAGTATAAAGGAGTCAACCGACATGAAAATGTTGCTGATCGTTTTTAACATCTCCATACATGACGAAGTGCATGAGCTTATAGACCGGCTTGGGGTTTCCTGTTTCACGCAGTGGCCCAGGCTTACCGGCAGAGGAGTGAGCACCGGGCCGAAGATGGACGACAATGTCTGGCCCGGAGTCAACAGCGCCATCATGGTGGTGACCAGTGAGGAAATGGCCGAAAAGCTGATGCGCGAGATTCAAGGCCTGCGCGATGAGATTGGCATGCATGAGGGTATCAAGGCCTTTCAGCTGGCGGTGGAAAAAATGACCGGCGAGATCTAAGCGCCGCTACGAGGCGCCGCATAAGCCCTTTGTGTGTCTTCGTGTAGCCTTTGTGTGTCTTCGTGTCCAAAATCCTGCCAGACACCCTTTTTGGACTGGGTCTAAGCGATTTCCACTGTTCTGCTTGAAAAAGCTTATTTATGCAATAGATTCAGACTTGTCCATTTGTTCTGTTATCAAGGAGGCTACATAATGGCAAATGAACTAGATGAATTAAGCGGCTATGTCAATGCCGAGGGTCGCGACGTCAATGTCATCGAGAAGCAATTGGCGGTAAAAGTGGGAGCCGGCTCGTTGATTTTCGAGGTGCTGCTCTGGGTCTGCGGCATTCTGCCGGGTTTGATTTTTCTGCTGATGAAGGTTAACGCGGCCAATTATTTCCGCAAGCTGCAGCAGAAAATCCAGGCTGACGCCTCTCAGATCGACAACTATCTGGAGCAGCGCGTGCAGATACTGCAGAATGTCGCTCCGCTTGTCGCCAAGGCCATAGACTTGGACAAGGATGTGATGAAGTCGGTGGCCGCCTTTCGCGGTGGGCGGCTTCCGGAGGGCGAGCGCAACGAGGTTTCACGCCGCATTGACGCCTCTTTTGCCCGTCTCTTCCCTCAGATAGAGGCTTATCCTGAGCTGAAGGCACATTCGGCCATCGCCGACGCCATGCAGCAAAACAGCTATCTGCAAAAGGAGATCACGGCAGCTCGCAGTCTTTACAACGACACCGTCAATCAATGGAACGCCGACATTTTTGCCTGGCCCACCAATATGATTGTGGCTGCCCGGGCCGGTTATACCAGCCGCATTCCATTTACAGCTTCGGCTGAAACCAAACAGAGAGCGCGGGAGAGCTTCTTTTGAGTCTGGATGTCTATGAGCCTTTAGACCAGTATGAGCAGCGTTTCAAGGCCGAGTTTGCCCGTCACAGCGAGGCGGCCTGGGCGGCGCTTTTGGCCCAGTCCGGTGTTGATGCGGAGCTTAACGCCGAGCTTATGCGGAGCATTCAGCATTTTGAGCGTCAGAAGCAGCAGGCCAACAACAACTTGTTTCTTTGGCAGCTTTTCTTGACTCTGTTGATTGCCGCTGCCTTGTTACTGCTGCTGCTCAGTTTTGCGCATCACGCCGCCTGGTTGCTGTTGCTGCTTGCCGACCTGGTGTTCATCATTAAGTATGCCTATCCGGGCTATCGAAGAGTCAGAGGGCAGATTAGCGAGATTGACAAGCAGATACGCCAGAATATCGCTACAGCATGGAAACAGATGGAGCCATTAAACCGGCTCTATGACTGGGACCTGACGCTGAAGATCATCGAGCAGACGGTGCCGCGCCTGCAGTTCGACCCATATTTCAACCAGGCTAGGCTGCTCGAACTGACCCGGCATTTTCAGCTGGAGGAGCAGCTCCCCGATGACCAGTCGGTTTTATTTGCCCAAAGCGGTCAGATCAACGGGAATCCCTTTGTTTTCGGCGAGTTGCAGGAGATGAACTGGGGCAGCAAGACCTATGTGGGGCAGATCAATATTTCCTGGCGGCAGAGAATGCGCGACAAGGACGGCAGGTTTTACTATGTCAGCAGGACTCAGACCCTGAGCGCGAGTTGCAGCAAACCCGTACCCCTGTATGAGCGCCGCCACTTTCTGGTCTACGGCAATGATGCCGCCCCGAACCTGAGTTTTTCGCGTTCGCCCTCGAAGCTTTCCGGCAAGGACAAGGGGTTTTTACAAGGCTTGCAGCGCCGTCATCAGCTTGGCAAGCTGAAGGCGTTTTCGCGCAATCTTGATGATGCCTCCGAGTACACCATGATGGCCAACGAGGAGTTCGAGCTGCTTTTCAATGCCAAGGACCGCGATCACGAGGTCGAGTTCAGACTGCTGTTCACCGCCCTGGCGCAGCAGCAGATGCTGAAGCTGCTGCAGGACCGCAAGGTGGGCTATGGCGATAACTTCCACTTTTTTAAGAACCGCAAGATAAATCTGCTCTTTCCCAGGCATCTGCAGGATTTTTCACTGGACAGCAATCCGCGCAAGTTTCATGACTACAACTTGGCCAAGGCGCGGCAGTTTTTTCTGCGTCACAATGCCGAATACTTCAAGGTGCTCTACTTTGCGCTGGCCCCCTTGCTGGCCATACCGGTCTATCAGCAAGTCAGGAGCCAGGGAAGCATCTATGGCCAGGAGCAGGCCAAGCGGGCCTGCGCCTGGGAATGCGAGTCGCTGGCCAACTATCTGGGCGAGGACAAATTCGAGCACCCGTTCTGCATCAGCAACAGCATCCTGAAAAGCCGCTTTGTCGAACGCCAGGGCGCGCTGTCAATCTGGGAGCTGCGGGCCTTGGGTTACAAGGGCGAAAAACGTGTCGAGTATCATAGCGCCTTGGGCGGAGACGGCAGGCTGCATAAAATCCCGGTCTATTGGACCGAGTATTTGCCGGTGGAGAAAAGCAGCCGGCTCGAACTCTCCGAACAGGATGCAAGCTCGATCAAGGATGCCTATAGCGCCAAGCCGAGCTGGGGCGCTGAGCTGCCCGCCTGGCAAAATAGTAATCGCAGCAGAGCCTATAGACGTAAAATCGTTTCTTTTCTGCAGGAGAAAATTTGATATGCATACCGAAAACAACTATTTAGTCGAGTTGTTAAAGATCGAAGTGCCGCTCAGAAACTATATTCTTCAGCATCCGGAGCTTAGCGATTACTCCGTGTTGAGAGTGTATGAGAATCTGGTGGAGATTTATAAGACTGAAGTCAAGCCGGAGCGCAAGCTCCGCCTGCAAAGGCTGGAGGCTCATGAGCAGGAGATTTTTGATCTGTTGCAGCCGGTTTGCGAGGAGCTGCTGGGCAGGCGCAAAGCCCCTAAAAAGCAGGTTTCCACTGTGCCAATCGGCCTCTCCGAGTTGCTCGAATGTCTGAAACGCCTGATCAAATCGGTCAATACCTGGATCAAGCGTCATGGCCGTCAAGGCTATGTGAGATTTATCTGTCAGGCGCTTGACGAGGGTGCGGACTCCATCCTCAAGGCCCCTGACGATGCGAGCTGAGCAGCAGGCTGCGCCGCCACATAAGCCGCTTGCCCGTTTTGGTTTGTTGGGAAAAGGGAGCCGGACAAAGCAGAAAAACTCGATGAAATTGCATAAAAACGCAATTTTTTGGCGAAATTTTAATTTTTTTTAAAAATCTGTCCATTAGGTGCCCCGAAGGGGCAACCTAAGATAGCCCAGGGTAAGCGAGGCTCCGCAGGAGCCTCGCTTACCCTGGGTAAAAGCCACCCCCCGAACCCGGCGCCCTGTAGGGGCGCCACAAATGGTCCTTCTACGTAATGGCCTTTTCGGACGGGTTTTAAATTAGCGTGTAAGCTTGATGTTCAATTTTATCAAAAAGCAGCGCAAGGCATTGCGTCTCTGTGTATTAGTGCCGCTGATTGGCATTCTTACCCTGGAGCTGTTATTGCGTCTGGGCAGCTCCAGCGCATTGTTCCGCGGCTTGGTGGCGCGACGTTTTTCCTCCGAGCAGGCGCATTGCCGCATAGACTGGCTTCGCGTCAGTCTATTCAGCGGGGTCTTGGCTGAGGGTCTGCATTTGGACTTGGACAGCCCGCTGGGGCGGCTTGAATTCCAGGCCAGGGAGGCCATGTACCGTATCCGTCTGCACAAGGTGTTTTCCAAGGCGCTCTCTCTAAAAAACCTGCGTTTTCGCCATGCCGAGCTTAGCCTGCTGAATGAGGCTGGCCATCCCATACTGCGTTGCCGCCAGCTGGCTTTTTCGGCCAGGCTGCAAAATCCGCAGCAGCTCGCCTTGATGTTAAGCTTCAGGCAAAACGGCATCCGGGTCAATGGTGCGGCATTGCTGGACAATGCCTCCGAGCTGCCTACCCTGTTGGCTCGGCGCCCGGCAGGCAAGGAACGCGACTATCAGAAGGTTCTGGCCTTGCTGGAGAAATTCCAGGCTTATTTCGAGCACTGCGAGTTTGGCGAAAACGACACTCGCTTGGCCTTTAACTGCAGCTCTGACTTGCGCAGTTGGCAGGCTCTGGAGCTGGACGGCGACTTTGATCTCAACTACGGCCAGCTCGGCCCGGTCATGGTGCAAAAACAGCGCGGGCGTTTCAAGCTTAGGCAGCAGGTCTTTGAGCTTTATGACCTGCTCTGGATTTTTGAAAACAACGAGCGTCTGCAGGCTTCGGGCAGCATCGACTTCAAAAGTCAGAATGTGAGCGCCGACTTTCAAGGACGTTTGGCTCCTGAGACTCTGCTGAGCCTGGCTGGCGGCGGGCAAATGCCCTGGCCGGCCTTTATACACTGCCCCCTGCCCATGAGCTTTAAGGGCAAGCTGAGCATTCCGGGACTGGACCTGCAGAATTTTGATCTGCAGCTGGACAGCAGCCTGCGCGCGCTGTCCATCTACGACAGCCGCTTTCAGTTTGCCAAGGCCAGCCTGCGCCTGCATGAGCAGAGCCTGGAGTTTAACGAGCTGCTGCTGGCAAAAGACTACCGCGGCAATAAAACCATTGGCGGGACGCTAAAATGGGACTTTGCCCGGCAGCTGCTTTCCGGCGACATACAGGCCCGCATGAACTTGTATGAGCTGCTCGAAGAGCAGGGCTGGGGCAGGCAACTGCAGGCACTGCAGCATTTTGACGACTTGCAGCTGGAGGCCAGCTTGCTGCCCTCCGAGCCGGACTGGCGTAAATGGCGCCTGAAAGCAAGCCTGCGCGAAGCGCAGGCGCAGGTCTTTGGCCTCAGGCTCGAGGACCTGGTTTTGCCGCTGAGCCTGGAGGATGAAAGCATATATATTAACGATGCCAGCGCCAAACTCAGGCAAAATGGCAGCCAGGACCTGCTTTTGCAGGGCAGGATTGACTTGCAAGACCTGCTGGCAAGCAAACAGCTGCCCGCTGAAATGAAGCTGGAGCTGCGCAAGGAAAGCGAGGGCGAGGGCGAGGCCGAGGAGATACTCAGCACGCAGGCCGGCTGCCGCCTCGATTTGCAAAAAAACAGCCTGGAAATCTTTGACGGGCAGGCAAACCTGGTGCCCGAGCTGCTGCTGCAAGTCTTTCGGGAGCAATTCGAGCGGCTCTATGCCTCCATAGACGAGATGATCGCCGGCTCCCGAAAAATGAGCCTGCAATACAGTCTGCCCGAGTTCGACCTGCGTCAGCCTTCGAGTTGGCTGCTGCTGCTGCAAATGCAGGCCCGGGATGCCCGGTTTCGTAATCTGCGCATACACCAGATGCAGGCCGAGGCGCAAATCAACGCGCGAAACGCCAGTTTCCGCCGCATCCAGGCCCAGGTCGACCAGGATGAGGAATTGGAGTTGGACCTGTTTATCGACTTCAAGGCTCCCAGCCTGAGGGTAGCGAATGCCTTTGTCAAAGCCAGACCGGAACTTTTTGACGCCTTTATTTTCAACGAGGAGGCTAGCCGTATCTATGCGCTGCTGTGGCAAAATGTGCGCTGGGACCAGGAACAGCCGCCGAAAATCAGCATACCAGAGCTGTTTTTCTGGGAGGACCCGCTGCATGGCAAAAACTGGCAGCTGAAAATAGAAGCCGGGCTGCAGCTGGCCAATGCGTTCTACAAAGATTTTCCGCTGCCTGAGGCGGAGCTTAGCCTGCTCTTGGACCTGCCCGAATCCTTGCTTATCGAGCCTATCATCCTGAAAACCGGGCACGGCGATATCCAGGCAAGGATGGAGTTCTCCTTCGAGGGCAACCCGCATTGCAGTTTCGAGCTTTTTGAGAGCGACGCGCCTCTGGACAGCCTGGCACTGCTGAAGTCTATCGACGATGACTGGCGGGACTTTCTAGAACTGATTGACATACATCCGCAGTCCAAGGTGCAATGCCAGGGGCGTTTTGACTTTTCCAGCCCCATGCAGGTTCAAATACAGGGCAAGCTTCTGGCCAAGGAGCTGGGATTCAGAGGCAAGCTGCTGCAAAATGCCGACTGCACTTGGAACTATGATAAAGACAAGCTGTTTTGGCATGTCAAAGAGGCCGGATTCTATGACTCCAGGCTGCAAAACAGCGGCTACTTCGACTTCTTGAGCCGCTCCGGCGAAAGCCTGCTGAAAATCAGAGGGCTTTCTTTGGAAAAAGCCGAAAATGCCTTTCTTGGAGAGGCTGACACGGAGCGCAAAAACTCGCTGCAGGGGCGCATTGACCTGGACGGCAAGGTGGCTTTTTTGCAGGGCTGGGCCGACTCGCCGCTCTACCTCGAGGGCGGCGGGCATTTCAAGCTGCGCGAGGCCGACCTCTGGCAGGTGCCCCTGCTGCACAACCTGGCCTCGCTGCTCTCGCTGGGCTTTCTCGGCAAGGGCAAAGCGGCCTCGCTGGGCAGCATTAGCGAGCTGGAGGCCGACTATACACTGCAAGGCAGTCGTGTGCTGGTGAACCGCTTTGCCACCGACGGCACCATTATCGCGCTGCATGGCGACGGGGAATACGCCTGGGACAAAGACAAACTCAAATTCGCCGTGAAGGGCGAAGCGCTGAAAAATGTCAATCTGCTCTCGTTTATGCTCAAGCCGCTCTCATGGGCCTTTGATGCGGAGCTGCGCGGCAGCATCAAAAAGCCGGAGTGGAAAATACGCTCCGCCCTCAATAGGGTCTTTGACACAGATTAAAGCTGGCCTGGCGGGAATTTGTACACGAAGACACACCGCGTCCAAAAAGCCCCTGAGCCACCAAGGCACACGAAGGGGGGAGGACACTAAGGGACACGAAGAGACACGAAGGCACACTAAGGGCTTATGCGGCGCCTGCGGCGCCGCATAAGCCGCTTGCCCGTTTTGGTTTGTTGGGAAAAGGGAGCCGGACAAAACAAAAAAATCGATGAAATCGCATGAAAAACGCATTTTTTGGCAGAAATTTTAATTTTAGACGAAGACTACTTGGTGTGTCTTAGTGTAGCTTTGTGTGTCTTCGTGTCCAAATTCCTGCCAAGTCACCTTTTTGGACGGGGTCTAATATAGACCGCGTCCAAAAGCCAATTTGGACACTAAGTCACACGAAGGCACAGTAGGTTTTAAAAATATAATGTCAAAAATCCACGCTGCCAGCATTCAGCGCCTCGGTCCGCCTCTGCGCACCCTTGTGTCTCTGGGTCTACGGCTGCTGCGCTGGGGTTTTCTGCTGTTGACTGTGCTTTCGCTGCTGGCGATGCCTGGCGGCTGGCTTTTGACCGCTGCCGGCATTTTCAGCATATTTTCTTCGGGCTGCGTAATCGGCAGGCTGCGCCCTATATAGGTTTCGATTTCCGGGATGACGAAGGCGCAGTCTTCTCCGGCGAAGCTGATGGCTTTGCCTTCCTGTCCGGCTCTTGCGGTTCTGCCGATGCGGTGCACATAGTCCTCGGCCTCGTATGGCAGGTCGTAATTGAATACGTGTGTGACCTCATCTATATGTATGCCTCTGCCGGCCACGTCGGTTGCCACAATGACTCGGACGCTGCCCTGCCGGAAAGCCTCCAGGATGCGCAGGCGTTTGTGTTGCTCGACGTCGCCGGAGAGTTTTTCGGCGGCGATGCCGTATTGCAGCAGCTTGTTGTGCAGGTAGTCCACATCCACGCGGCGGTTGCGGAAGATAAGCACTCTGCCGCAGTCGTCATGCTGCAGCAACCATAGTATAATGGGTAGCTTTTCTCTGCTGGTGCAGGCGTAGATAATCTCCTCGATACCCTTGGCCACGATCTGCTCGGGTTCTATCTCTATGACCTTAGGCTCTGCGCGCATCCAGCGCGAGGCCAGATTGAGTATGTCATGCGACAGGGTGGCGCTGAAAAGCATGGTCTGGCGCTGAGCCGGGGGCGGCGTGTGTCCGACGATGCGTTTTACGTCCGGAATAAAGCCCATGTCCAGCATGCGGTCGGCCTCATCAATGATAAGCACTTTCAGCTTGGAAAGATCGAGCACGCCCTGCTGCAAATAGTCCAGCAGCCTTCCTGGGGTTGCCAGCACCAAGTCGCAGCCGGCGGAGAGCAGCCGTCTCTGCTTTTCATAGTCCATGCCCCCGTATACCGCGACACTACGCAGTTCGGTGTAGACGCTAAGCTCTTCGGCATCCCTGGCTATCTGTATGGCCAGTTCCCGGGTTGGCGCCAGAACCAGGGCAAAGGGCTGCTTGGGCTGGCGTTGGCCAGCCTCTTCTTGGCTTTGACGCAGATAGGCTTGGATAATGGAGATGAGGAACACCGCTGTCTTGCCGGTGCCGGTCTGGGCTTTGCCGGTAACGTCGTTTCCAGCCAGCGCCTCAGGCAAAGCCAGCTTCTGGACCGGAGTGCAGCTCACAAACTGCAAATCGTCAACTATGGCTTTGAGCAGACGGGGGTCTAAAGCAAAATCCTGGAAATAAGCCTTGCCCTCCTGACGCGAAACCAGGGCCGGAGCTGCCCAGTCGCCCAAGACTCGCTTGTTGCTTAAACCTACATTGTGCTCGACTTGTGTGGAAAGTGGAGCAATAGCCGGAGGCGAAGATGAAGAAGGAGCCGGAGCCGTAGAGACTGTCTTCTTCTTGCGGGGACGACGACGCTTTTTTGGGGCGGAGGCGGGAATCTCCTCGGCTTGCGCCTTGGGCGGCAATAACGAAGCCGCATCGGGTTGGGCAGGCTCCGCCCTGAACAAATCAGCGAAAAAACCACGTAGACGCGAAAAAATACCAGATGACAAAATACCTACTCCTGAAAATAATAGGGCATAAAAATAAAGCTAAACCATAATATAAGGGCTGAAAGAAGAAAAACAATTCGTGGTACAAGAGCAGCAGCTGGCGCGTTGGTATGTAGACTTCGTCAAAAAAGCCGATTGGACATAAAGGCACAGGGAGGCACACTCAGCCACAGCAAGCGGGCATTTGCGGCATTTCGACAATTTTTTCTACATTGGCTGGAAAAACATTGCAGCCGGGCTATATTATATGCTCAAACCAGGCGTGGTAGCCAAGTGGTAAGGCAGAGGTCTGCAAAACCTTTATTCACCGGTTCGAATCCGGTCCGCGCCTCCAAGTTTTCTGTCGGCGGCTTTTCCGGTATTCGTCGGCATATTACCTCAGCCAATTTTGGCTTGAGGTATTTTTATATGTTTTTTCTTATATTTATCTTTTCTCCTTGCCGGTGGGGGTTCCAAAGCAAAGTCGTTCATGGCCAGAATGAATCATATTGTCGAAGAGATTGACGATTCCTTATTAGACCGCAAAGCGAAACGCCGTCTTGCCAAGACGCGGGCTCAGCAGCAGTTGCAGCAACAGCAGCAGCAACAACAA
This sequence comes from Lentisphaerota bacterium, assembly GCA_012800625.1. Taxonomy (GTDB): domain Bacteria; phylum Verrucomicrobiota; class Lentisphaeria; order Oligosphaerales; family Oligosphaeraceae; genus JAAZIY01. Next base: position 1,810 of record JAAZIY010000139.1, on the reverse strand, counting down.
AAGCAACAGCAGCAGGCGAGCAAGCCTAAGGCTGAGGAGTCTGGCCCGGGCGACGACATCATGAGCCGCGTCGCTCTCTTATGTCAGGAGCAAGACTGGCGCGCGGCTCTCTCTCTTTGCCTGCAGGGCATTGCCCAGGCCGAATCTGAGGGGCGTAGCGACGCCGCCCTGGGGCTGCGCATGGCTAGCCAAAAGATAGAATGTTCATTGCGCCGTCAGATGGCGGCAGCCTTCATTGTCAGCGCTAAAAAACTGTTGAATAAGGAGTATCTCCTGGATGTTTGCTAATCCTGAAAAAGCCCAAGGCGTCAATCCGGCAGAAGTATTTACGCGCATGCTGGGCGAATTGCCCTGGGCGAATCTGCTCGCCTATGTTCAGGCTAATGCCGCATTGCATAAGATGTGCACTTTTGGCGGACACCGCCTCGAGCCGAAAAAACGTCAGCGTCTGGAAAAAATTATCAGCCGTGAAGCCGAAAAAAGCGACTTTTCAGAGGCTAGCTGCAATGGTCTTTTTGCCGTCTGGTACCCGGTGCATGAGGAATTGCATAACAAGCTGGAGGAGTACTTTCACTCCGATGAGTACCTGGACTATCGCAAGGAAAATAAGCTTGGCGACGACGACTATGTACTCAGCGATGAGAAGTTTGCCGAGTTTTACGCGGTGCGCGAGCAGCCTGCCTGGCGCATACTGCTGCATTTCAGTCCGCTAAAATTTAGCGACACCCAGGCCGAGCAGATACTGGATGAATCCCAGGGTAACAGTGATTTGCTTGAGCAAATTGCCCAGCAGGCCCAAGAGCTGGAACAACTGCGCCGGCGGGACGCACAGCTAAGCGCCGAACAGGCACGCTTGCAAGAGCAGCAACAGGCCGCTAACGCCGAGTTGCTCGAGCTGAAAAAACAGCTGCGCGTCATGCGCGGCGAGCGCGAGGCAATGCAGCAGAAATATGACAGCTCCCAAGCCGAGGCAAGGCATCTGCAACAGCGTTTGCAGGAAAACGAAAGCCAGCTTGGCCTGCGGCAAACCGAGTTGGAAGAGGGCTTCAAACGTGATATGGCACGGCTGCAAAATGACTTCAACCGGGTCTCTGAACAGCTTGCCGCCTGGCAGAGCAAATATGAGGAGCAGCGGCTCTTGAACCGCGGCCTGGAACGCAACTCGGTAGAGGCCGACAAGGCCAAAGCCCTGGCCGAGACCGAATCGACACGCCTGAGCGCCGCAATGGAGCGTAGCAGTAAGTTTGTCGACCTTTTGCTCTCACGCATCGACTGGCCAAAGGTAGGCGCCGCCATGAAAATGAACCCCACGCTGCGGCGTAATTTCAATAGCCTGGTGCGCAAGCTTAACTACGAGGAAGACCGTAGCCTGACTATAGAAGGCACACTCACCGAGTTTTGGGAAAAACTCAACAAGAGCGAAGAGGAGCTGGTGCGGCGCTTGGCACAAAGCAATACGCTCGAGGTCATGGCGGGAGACCTGCCGGCCTTCTGGGAACAGGTCTCGGAGCTGTTTAGCGATGTACAGATAAACCTGGAGGCGCGCAGCTTCATGCTGGGCTTCCTGCAGGAAATATTCTTCCAGAGCATCGAGCTGGAAGACCTGCAGGAACCCGTAGTTCCAAAAAACAAGCTGAAAAAATAAATCCGCTCTTGTTTTTTACGAATTTCCGAATTTTGACTTGCACTTTTTCAAAGCGGCGGTATTTTATCTTTCATCAGTTCATCAAGGGCGACTAGCTCAGTTGGTTAGAGCGCTACCTCGACACGGTAGAGGTCACAGATTCGAGTTCTGTGTCGCCCACCATTT
>JAAZIY010000138.1 GCA_012800625.1 Lentisphaerota bacterium | reverse complement strand
GGTGTCAGGCAATTAAAAAGCCGATAGCGACAAAAAATAATCGCTATCGGCTGATTTCATGCTGAACCGTGCTGGGAAGCCTAGGACTGAGCCGGCGCCTCGGTCTCGGCGGCAGACTCCTCGGCCTGCAAGGAACGCGCCGCCATGACGTCGTCAGACTCGACAAACTCGAGTATTGCCATTTCGGCGCCGTCGCCGATTCTCGGGCCCAGTTTATAGATGCGGGTATAGCCGCCATTGCGGTTTTGGAAGCCAGGGGCGATTTCGTCAAACAGCCGTCTCACGGTTGCGGGTTGGCGCAGCTTGGCAATGGCCAGTTTGCGGGCGTGCAAAGTGCCTTCTTTGCCCAGCGTAACCATCTGGTCTGCCAGGATGCGCACGCGTTTGGCTTTCACAATGGTCGTAGTTATGCGGCCATGCTGGATCAAGCTGCACACCGAATTGGCCAACAGAGAACGCACATGCGCCGACTTGCGACCTATCTTAAAGGTTAACTTGCGGTGTCTCATCAGAATTATTCCTTGTCATTCGGTTCTAGCTGCTGTGCAATCTGGCGCAACAACTCTTCTTTTACATTTTCATCCAAAGTCATCTCGAGGGAAAGCCCATGCTCCTCAAGCTTTTCATTGATCTCTTGCAAGGATTTTTTGCCGAAGTTGCGGAACTTGAGCATCTGTGTCTCGCTCTTCTCCACCAGGTCGGCTAAAAAATTGATGTTAGCCTGGTTTAGGCAGTTGACCGCCCGCACCGACAACTCCAGATCATTGATGCCTATGCACAATTTGCGCACCAATTCGCGTTCTTCATCGCTTAGTCCTACTGCTGGTGGGGCGAGCATGGCGGTAAGCCCGCCGTTGCTAAAGACGAGCAAATGGCCGCGCAGTATCTGTGCGGCCTGAGAAAGCGCCTTACGCGGGTTTATGCGCCCGTCGGTCCAAATCTCAATCTCGAGGCGGTCAAAATCAGTGTGTTGTCCGACTCGGCAGGCCTGCACATCGTAGCGCACGCGTTCTATCGGGCTGAAATGGCTGTCAATCGGGATGGTGTCAACGGCCTGTTCCTCGTGCTTGTTGTCCTCGGAGAATATATATCCGCGCCCTTTGCGCAATTCCAGTTCCATGCGCAGAGGCTGATTTGAGTCCAAAGTGCAAATATGCAGTTCCGGGTTCAAGACCTGGGTGAAGCCGTCCTCGACAATATTAGCCGCGGTGACCGGTCCGGCCTCTTCGGCATAAAGCTCAATGCGACGCGGGAAGCTGCCCTCGCCGCTTAATTTTAATTGCTTGATGTTAAGGATGATCTCCATAACATCCTCCATAACTCCGGGTATCGAGCTGAATTCGTGGGCCACGCCATCGATCTTCACGCTGGCAACCGCAACCCCCTCGATGGAGGAAAGCAGAACGCGGCGCAATGCGTTGCCAATGGTCAGTCCAAAGCCTTTTTCCCAGGGTTCCGCTATGAATTTGGCATATTTAGCGGTGGCACTTGACTCCTCAACGACAACCGACTGCGGAAGTTCAAAATTTTCGAGGCCTGCCATATGCTATCTCCTTGCTGGTGAATATCAAAAAACAATACTGCTGCAAAGGCTGTCAGTGCTGGTCAGACCCTGCGCCGTTTGGGCGGGCGGCAGCCGTTGTGCGGCAGCGGGGTGACATCGCGCAGCAGGCTGATTTCCAGGCCGGCAGCAGCTATGCCTCGGACGGCGGACTCTCTGCCGTTGCCTGCGCCTTTCACCTGCACTTCGACTTCACGCAGGCCATAGGTGCTGATCGCCTTTTTGGCGGCGTCGCCGGCAATCATCTGGGCCACGTAGGCTGTACTTTTGCGCGAGCCTTTGAAGCCCAGTTTGCCGCCGGTGCTCCAGGCGATGACATTGCCCTGCTGGTCAGTGATCACCACTCGAGTATTGTTGTAGGTAGAGTCTATGTGTACTACGCCGCTGGAAACCTGGCGTCCGCGAACGCGTCGACGTGGTTCGACGGCCGGGCTGGCGCTTTCCGCTGGCTGTTGCTCAAGGACATCAGTTTTTTCTTCTTCTGCCATTTTCTATGCTCCAAATACCTTGTTGTTGATGAATATTGCCTGGGTCCGCAGCGGGGTGCACTGCGAGTGCCGACTATTTGCCGGCCTGCTTGCGTGCCGATTTGTCGCGGATAGCGCCGATGGTCTTCTTGCCTCCCTTGCGTGTGCGGGCATTGGTTTTGGTGCGCTGTCCGCGCGCAGGCAGATTGCGGCGATGTCTTAGCCCTCTGTAGGAGCCAATGGCGATGAGGCGGCGGATGTTCTGCGCCACTTGACGGCGCAGGTCGCCCTCGACGAGGAAGCTCTCCTGCAATACCTGCAGGATGGCGGCGATATTGCTTTCGCTCAAATCGCCGGCTTTGAGCATGGGGTCAATCTGAGCCCTGCGGCAAATCTCGTTGGCCACGCTGGGGCCTATGCCGTAAATATAGGTCAAAGAGACATTTACATGCTTGTTGTTTGGAATATCCACACCAAGGATTCTAGGCATCTTGCTACTTCCTGAGTTAAATCTTAAATTGAGGGCATACCATATCAAATCGCTGCGACACCACTAGCCCTGGCGCTGCTTGTGACGCGTGTTTTTGCAGATCACACGCACCAGACCGGCACGACGGATGATGCGACAATTGATGCAGATTTTTTTTACCGAGGCTCTGACTTTCATTGTTGACCTTCTTTCTTGATATTCCGGCTGGGTACATAAGGCATGGGCAGGCTATGTCGAAAAACGTCAAAACATACCAGACCCTCAAATCATGGACGCCCGGAAACAGTTTTCGCCACTAAATATGGTTCTAGAGGAAAAGACTAAATATAACTTCTTTATGGATTAATGCAAGCTGAAAAACGAAAATCGCTGAGGCGCGGCAGTTGAAAAAGTTTATTTGGACACTAAGACACACAAAGACACACTAAGACACACTAAGACACACTAAAACGCCCCGGGTTTTAAATCTCAGTCCAGGGCTAGCCGCGGCATTTTCTTAACGTTTGCGGTAGGTGATGCGCCCTTTGGTCAGGTCATAGGGCGACATTTCGATGGTGACCTGGTCTCCGGGCAGGATGCGGATGAAGTGCAGTCTCATTTTGCCGCTGATGTGGGCGATGATCTCGTGCCCGTTTTCCAGGGTCACTAGAAACTGCGTGTTGGGCAGTAGTTCTTTGACGGTTCCTTCGATTTTTATACAGTCTTTGGCCATCTAGTCAGTATCTCCGGCTGGTTCGTAGTGATTAATATCTGGTGTTCGAAATGTGCTGACAGCGAGGCGTCTCGGCTGCGTACCGTCCACTGGTCTTGCTGGTCAAAGACAACGCGGTGTGTACCTACGTTGACCATTGGCTCAATGCATAAGATCATGCCTGGCTGCAGGAGCGGCGATCTGCCCGCCATTTTGAAATTGGGCACTTCTGGCGCCTCGTGCATGCTTCTGCCGCAGCCGTGCCCGACCAGTTCTCTGACCACGTGCATGCCGGCTTTTTCGACGAGGTTTTGCACCGCCGCACCTATGTCGCGCACCTGCTTGCCTGGCAGAGCCGCGGCGATGCCGGCATACAGCGACTTCTCAGTGGTCTCCAGCAGCCTGGCAGCCATGCCCTTGGGTGCCTGGCCGGCGCAGATGCTGCGGGCATTGTCGCCTATATAGCCAGCCAGCTTGACGCCCACGTCTATGCTGAGCAGGTCGCCGGGCATGATGATGCGCTCTCGCCTGCCTATGCCGTGCACTACTTCTTCGTTAATGGAGATGCAGATTTGCCCGGGAAAACCGTGATATCCGAAAAAGGCGCTTTCGCCGCCGGTTTCACGGATGAACTCGAGTGCCAGCTGGTCGAGCTGCCAGGTGCTCATGCCAGGCTGGGCGGCAGAGCAGAGCCTGGCGAGAACCTGAGCGGAGGCCTGGGCGGCGGCGCGCACCTTGCTGATCTCCGGCTCCTGATAAATGATGATTTTGCTTTGACGCGACATAGACCAGGGTTATACCTTGTTTTTTGCGCAGCAGCCGCGATTGGCTTTGCCGGCCTGGCGCAGCGCCTCGCACAGGCACCGGTAGTTTTCCTCGGCCTCGACATCTTTGCTATAGGTGATTACCAGCAGCTGGCGCTGTCGGTAATACTCGATGAGCGGGGCAGTCTGCTCCTCATAGACCCGCAGCCGCTCCCTGGCGGTCTGCTCGGAATCGTCACTGCGCTGATACAGCGCGCTGCTGCAACGGTCACAGACCCCTTCTTTGAGGGGCGGCTTAGTCTGCACATTGTAAATTGCCCCGCAGTCCTTGTTGCTGCATACCCGCCTGGCGCTCAAGCGAGTGACAAGCAGCTGGCGCTCGGCATCAATGAGCACTGCGGCTTCCAAGGAGCGCTGGTTTTCATTGAGTATCTCTTGCAGGCTGTCGGCCTGCGCCGCGGTGCGCGGATAGCCGTCCAGCAGACAGCCCTGGCGCAGGACATCGGGCTGTGAAAGCCGCTTTGCTATCATGGCGCTGACTATCTGGTCGGAAACCAGGCCGCCCTTGCTTATCAGGTCCTTGACTTGCAGACCCAGTTCCGAGCCGGAGGACATCTCCTCGCGCAACAGTGCTCCAGTAGAGATGTGCACCAGCCCCATACGCCGGCTGAAAAGCTCGCCCAGGGTGCCTTTGCCGGCGCCGGGAGGGCCAAGAAAAACATAGTTCGACATCAAAACGCCTCGCTTGTGGATATGCGGAAGTCAAGCGCATTATGTAAATCAAGTAATGTAATGGCGATTGGCAAAAATGCAAAAAAACGACGGCGCTTTTTTCGCGCGCTAGGCTGGGATGAGTAGAGTACAAGCCCAAATGATTATGGGACTTTTGGGACTTTTGGGACTAAAAAGCTCTGTGTGTCTTAGTGTGTCTTGGTGTGTCTTCGTGTCCAAAAAAAATGCCGGCTTTGCTTTTTGATGGCCTGGGCTGGCTTAGCCCAGTATTTTTTTCAGGAACTGGCCGGTGTATGACTTTTTGCTTTTAGCGACTTTTTCCGGTGTTCCCTGTGCGATGAGCCTGCCGCCCTGGTCGCCGCCCTCCGGCCCCAGGTCTATGATGTGGTCTGCGGTTTTAATGACTTCCAGGTTATGTTCGATGACCAGGATGGTGTTTCCCTGGTCTCGCAGTGAGAAGAGCACCTGCAGGAGCTGCTCGATGTCTGATGAGTGCAGCCCTGTGGTGGGTTCATCGAGCACGTAGAGCGTGTGTCCCTGTGCGCGTCGGCTTAGTTCGCTGGCCAATTTGACGCGCTGCGCCTCTCCGCCGGAGAGGGTGGTGGCCGGCTGTCCCAGCTGTATGTAGCCCAGGCCGACGGCCTGCAGGGTCTGCAGCTTGCGCTTCAGCCCCGGTATGGCCTCGAAGACCTCGGCGGCCTCGTTGACCGTCATTTTTAGCACTTCGGAGACATTGTAGCCCTTAAAGCGCACCGCCAGGGTCTCGCTGTTATAGCGCTGCCCGGCGCAAAGCTCGCACTTTACATAGACATCGGGCAAAAACTGCATCTCGATTTTTTTGATGCCGTCTCCCTTGCAGTTTTCGCAGCGTCCACCCTTCACATTGAAGCTGAAGCGTCCGGGTTTGTAGCCTCGTATCTTGGCGTCGTTGGTGCTGGCGTAGATTTGCCTGACCTGGTCAAAGAGGCCGGTATAGGTTGCCGGGTTGGAGCGCGGTGTGCGTCCTATGGGGCTTTGGTCTATGATGATCATTTTGTCTATGTGTTCAAGGCCTTCGATGCGGCTATGCTTGCCCGGCTCCTCGCTTTTCAGCTCCAGGTGTTTTTTCAGCGCTCGGCACAGTATGCTATTGACCAGGGTGCTTTTGCCCGAGCCGGAGACTCCGGTGACGCAGGTGAAGGTGCCCAGGGGTATTTTCACGTTGAGCTTGTGCAGGTTATTTTCCTCGGCGCCGCGTATATACAGCTGCTTGCCGTTGCCCGGCAGGCGTTCTGCTGGCAGCGGGATTTCGCGCGCTCCGGAGAGGAATTGACCGGTGACTGAGGCCTGGCAGGCGAGGATATCCTGGCTAGGTCCGGCGAAGACCAGTTGTCCGCCGTATCTTCCTGCTCCCGGTCCCAGGTCTATGAGGTAGTCTGCGGCGCGCATGGTATCCAAGTCATGTTCGACGACGATGACGGTATTTCCCAGGTCTCTCAAGCTGCGCAGTGTATCGAGCAGCTTTTCATTGTCTCTCTGATGCAGCCCTATGCTGGGTTCATCGAGGATATAGAGCACGCCCACCAGTCCGCTACCCACTTGGCTGGCCAGACGTATGCGCTGCGACTCTCCGCCTGAGAGCGTGCCGCTTTCGCGGTTCAACGTCAGGTAGTTGAGTCCCACCGAGCGCAGGAAGCCCAGGCGTGCCCCGATCTCGCGGCGCAATTCCCGCGCCAGCTCGGCTTCCTGCGGCGGCAGCTCCAGGTTTTCGATGAATTCCCAGGCCCGATCTATGTTAAGGCTACAGAAGTCGTCTATGCTGTGCTCTTGTATGGTTACTGCGAGGAACTCCGGTCTCAGGCGTTTGCCATTGCAGTCCGGGCAGATTTCGTAGCTCATGTGTTCCTGCAGTCTTCTTTGCAGGTCTTCGCTATCGGTTTCGCGGTGTCGCCGCAGCAGGTTGGGTATGATTCCTTCAAAGGGTTTGCGCCAGGGCATGAGCTTGCCCCGCTTCCAGGTGTCAAAATTGATGATTTCATCGCCGCTGCCGTAGAGCAGTATCTGGCGCAGCTTTTCGGGCAGTTTTTCCCAGGGCGTGGTCAAGCTGAAGTCATAGTGTTCGGCCAGACAGCGCAGATAGTGGTTGTAGAGGATGATAAGGCGGCGCATGCCTCGGCGCCAGAGCGGGATGGCGCCGTTTTTGATGGAGAGTGTGGGGTCGGGCACCACGGCTTCAGGGGTGAAGATGAGGCGTTTTCCCAGGCCGTCGCAGGTGGGGCAGGCGCCGTAGGGGCTATTAAAGGAGAAGTTGCGCGGCAGCAGCTTGCCAAAGCTCAGGTTGCAGTGCGGGCAGGCAAGATGCTCGCTGAGCGTTTCCTCGGCCCAGCCGCCCTTGCTGTCCGGATCCTCTTTGAGAACAATCAGCAGACCCTGGCCTTTTTTCAGGGAGAGTTCGACGGAGTCGTGCAGGCGGCTTTTCTCCACTTGCCCGATGACCAGGCGGTCCACCACCGCCTCGATGTGATGGCGCAGGTTTTTATTTAACGCCGGTGGGCTGTCCAGCGAGACGATTTTGCCGTCTATCCTGGCGCGCACGAAGCCGTCTTTGCGCATGTTTTCGATGATGTCCTTGTGTTCGCCTTTGCGTCCGCGCAGGTATGGTGCCAGCAGCATGATTCTGCTGTCCTGCGGATATGCGGCCAGCTGCCGGCTGATGTCTTCCGCGCTTTGATTGCGTATTTCCCGTTTGCATTTTGGGCAGTGCGGGTGTCCGCAGTGTGCATATAGCAGGCGCAGGTAGTCGTAGATTTCGGTGCTGGTTGCCACGATCGAGCGCGGCGAGGCTCCAGCGCTGCGCTGTTCAATGGCAATGGCTGGGGAGAGGCCTTCGATGTGCTCTAGCTCCGGCTTCTGCATGCGGTCCAGGAATTGCCTGGCATAGGCCGAGAGGCTTTCGACGTAGCGTCTTTGTCCCTCGGCATATAGCGTATCAAAGGCCAGCGAGGACTTGCCTGAGCCGCTGGGACCGGTAATGACCACCAGGGAGTCGCGCGGTATGCGCAAATCCAGGTGTTTGAGATTATGTTGGCTGGCGCCCTGTATGATGATATCGTTCATTAGATTATATGATTAGGCATGGAAGCCGTTGTAGTGAAAAAGGTAAACTTATAAAATAATTTGTCCGAGCCAGGTTACAAGTTTTTGCCTCCGGAGTTTTTGAAGAGTCGAAAAGCTGCATGCGTCTTAGTGTGTCTTGGTGTAACTTCGTGTCCAAAACCCTGCTTGCTGCGACAAAATGACGCAGTCTTGTCGGCTTCAATGCGGTTTTCGCCCTTAAGTTTTCTGGCATGTTTTCTGCTAATATATAATTAACTACTTTTAATTTTTTCATACAGGAGGTATTTTTATGAATTACGACAAGTTTACAGAATTAAGCCGCGCCAGTCTCGGCACTGCGCAGCAGATTGCGGCCAAGATGGGGCACCAGGAGCTGCTGGGTCTACATTTGCTGGCGGCCATTTTGCGTCAGGGCGATAGTCTTGGGTCCAAGATTTTGGAGCATGCCGGCTTGTCCTTGAAGACATTGTCTCAGGAGCTGGAGCGCGGTTTAGGCTCCTTGGCGCGCGTCAGCGGCCAGGGCAGCCAGGTTTACATTGGCTCGGAGGGCAACAAGCTCTTGCAGGAGGCTGAGCAGCTGGCTGACTCCATGCGCGACGACTTTGTCAGCGTCGAGCACCTGCTGGCCGGCATACTCGAAGAGGGCGGCAAGGCCGGGGAAATCCTGCGCCGACAGGGGCTTACCCGCGAGAAGCTGCTGGCCGCCATGAAGGAGCTGCGCGGCGCGCAGCGAGTCACTAGCCCTAATGCCGAAGAGAATTTCCAAGCCCTGGAAAAGTACGGCAAGGACCTGACCAGCATGGCCAGCCAGAATAAGCTGGACCCGGTCATAGGCAGGGACGAGGAGATAAGGCGCATCATACAGATACTCTCGCGGCGCACAAAAAACAACCCGGTGCTCATCGGCGAGCCTGGCGTGGGCAAGACCGCCATAGTCGAGGGCCTGGCACAGCGAATTATACAGGGCGATGTGCCCGAAGGACTCAAAGAGCGCAGACTGATAGCCCTGGACATGGGCGCGCTTATCGCCGGAGCCAAGTACCGCGGCGAGTTCGAGGAGCGCCTGAAAACCGTGCTCAAAGAGGTGACCAGCACCGAGGGCGAGATCATCCTCTTTATTGATGAGCTGCACACCGTGGTGGGAGCCGGGGCCGCAGAGGGGGCCATGGACGCAGGCAACCTGCTGAAGCCCATGCTGGCCAGAGGCGAGCTGCATTGCGTTGGCGCCACCACCCTGGACGAGTACCGCAAACACATAGAAAAAGACGCCGCCCTGGAAAGAAGGTTCCAGACCGTGCTGGTCAGCGAGCCTAATGTGGAGGATACCGTCTCCATCCTGCGCGGCCTGCGCGAACGCTACGAGATACATCACGGCGTGAGCATCAGGGACGGCGCCCTGGTCAGCGCCGCCTTGCTCTCCGACCGCTATGTTTCCGACCGTTTTTTGCCTGACAAGGCCATAGACCTAGTTGACGAGGCCGCCGCCAAGCTGCGCACTGAGATCGACAGCCGCCCGGTGGAACTGGACGAGGTCATACGCCGACAGATGCAGCTGGAGATAGAACTGGCCGGGCTGCGCAAGGAGAAGGACAGCGCCTCGAAGGAGCGCGCCGAACGTCTGGAAAAAGAGCTGAGCCAAGTGAAGGAAAGCTGCGAGGCTTTGCAACAGCGCTGGGAAAGCGAAAAACAGGCCATAGGGAAAATCCGCCAGCTCAAGGAGGCTCTGGAACTGGCGCGCACGCAATTGGCCAAGGCACAGCGCGACTACGATCTTAACCGTGCCGCCGAGCTTGACAACGGTGTAATCCCCGGCCTGGAAAAACAAATTCGCGAAGCCGAGGCGCAGGTGAAACAGAGTAGCGACGACAGACTGCTGAAGGAAGAAGTTGACGAAGAGGATATCGCCGAAGTGGTGAGCCGCTGGACTCATATACCGCTAAGCAGACTGCTGCAGGGTGAGCGCGAAAGACTGCTGCAAATGCCCGATGAGCTGCATAAACGAGTCATAGGACAGGACAGAGCGGTAGACGCGGTCTCGGAGGCCATACTGCGCGCCCGAGCTGGCCTGAAGGACCCAAAACGCCCGGTGGGCAGCTTTATTTTTCTGGGGCCTACCGGCGTGGGCAAGACCGAGCTGGCTAAAACCCTAGCCGAAAGCATGTTCTCCGACGAAAAGGCCATGATACGCATAGACATGTCTGAGTACATGGAGAAGTTCGCCGTCTCTCGCTTGCTAGGCTCCCCTCCCGGCTATGTAGGCTATGAGGAGGGCGGGCAGCTTACCGAGGCCGTGCGACGCCGACCCTACTGCGTGCTGCTTTTCGACGAGATCGAGAAGGCGCATCCCGATGTCTTCAACGTTTTGCTGCAGGTTCTTGACGACGGGCGCCTGACCGACTCGCAGGGCAGGGTGGTTGACTTCAAGAACTGCATCATTATCATGACCTCGAACATAGGCAGCAAGGAGATCGCCGCCAGCGAGGGCAGTGACGAGGAACGCATGCATTCCCGCGTGCTCGAACAGCTGCGCCAGGTCTTTAGACCGGAATTTCTTAACCGCCTAGATGATATCGTGGTTTTCCACCGACTCGAAAAACAGCATCTGCGCGCCATTGTCGATATACAATTGCAGGAGCTGGCCGCCCGTCTGGCGCAGATGCGCATAGGCTTGCAGGTCAGCGAGGAGGCGCGCCAGGCACTCGCCGAGGAGGGTTACGACCCGGTCTACGGGGCGCGACCGCTGAAGCGCGTTATCTCCCGGCAGCTGGAGAATCCGCTCTCGCGGCGGCTTATCGCCGGCGAGCTTTCCGAGGGGCAGGCGCTGCACATAGGCTACGACGGCGACAGCAAAGCCTACCGCTTCGAGGCGACGCAGGTTTAGGACACGAAGTCACACTAAGCATTGTGCCCTGAAAGGGCAGCCTAACATAGCCCAGGGTAAGCGAGGCCGCAGGCC
>JAAZIY010000014.1 GCA_012800625.1 Lentisphaerota bacterium | reverse complement strand
GGCCTTTCGGCGTTATGACCTTTTTGTACGCGGTCTAGATAAACAAGCTGCTGTTGCTTTGCCTGGCCATGTCGGCGAAGCTGGCCACGCCGGCGACTTCATCCACCTCGACAAGCTCCTCGCGCTTGATGCCCATCACGTCCATGGCCATCTCGCAGGCGATAAACTTCACGCCCAGCTCCCTGGCCTGAGCCAATAGCTCCGGCAGACTGCTGACATTCTCGCGCTTCATCACCTGCTTCATCATCGCTGTGCCCATGCCGCCCATATTCATCTTCGACAGGCTCAGCTTGGCCGCCCCCTTGGGAAGCATCCAGCCGAACATGCGCGAGACCAAGTCTTTCTTCACAGCCGGAGCCGGACTCTTGCGCAGCACGCTTAATCCCCAGAATGTGAAGAAAATCCCGACTTTCTGACCGCTGGCGGCCATGCCGCAGGCGATGATCAAGGCCGCCATCGCCTTGTCCAAGTCATTGCTAAAAAGCACTATTGCCGCGCCGGAGCCAGCTCCGGCAGCGGCAAGCGCAGCATCGGGGGCTGCGCCCGCCTCGCCCTCCTCTCGTTTGGCGCCGCCTTTCTGCACCAGGGCCTCCAAGTAGCCTTCGCTGCTCTGCATCTGCAAAACCTGATTTCCGCTAGAGCGGCTCCAGCTGCGCAGGTCCGCCTCGAAAGACAAGGGTGCCAGCATGGCTAAAACCTGGCCTTCGCGCAATAGCTCGATCTCCTGTTTCAGGCGTACCACCGGGCCGGGACAGGCCAGAGAACGCACATCTATCACCTTCACCGGAGCCGGATATTGAGCGGGCTGCGCCGCGACGCCAGGCGAACTCTGGCAGCGCGTGTCAACACAGCAGGGTTCCGGCGCCCGCGGAGCCGAAGAGGCCTTGATGCTCTTCTGCATCCTCCAGGTCAAGATGCCGCCGGACACCGTGGCCGCCTTATAGCCCAGCTGCTTCAGCGCCCGCTCCATCACATAGGAGCGCACACCGGACTGGCAGTAGATAAATATCTCCCGGTCACGCGGCAGCTCGCTGTGGCGCTCGCGCAGCTGCGCCATGGGAATATTGACCGCGCCGGGCACGCCGCCCAGCTCGAATTCCTCCTTTTCGCGTATATCAAGCAGAAAGGCATCCTTGGGCAAGTCTTCAAAATGCACCGAGCTGCTGGTGCCGTCCAGGATGTTTTCCGCGATCATGCCAACAAAGTTGACCGGGTCTTTGGCCGAGGAGTATGGGGGCGCATAGGCCAGCTCCAGTGCCCCCAGCTCGCGTATGTCCATGCCTTGCAGCATGGCCGTGGCAAGCACATCGATACGTTTGTCAACGCCGTCCTGCCCGACTATCTGCGCCCCGAAAATCCTGCCCTCGTCATTGAAAAGCACCTTCATATGCATCCTGGTGCCGCCCGGATAATAGGTGGCATGCGAATTCGGGTGCAGATAGATTTTTTTATACTGCACGGCTTTATTTTTCAGCAGTCTTTCGCTATAGCCCACGCTGGCGGCGGTAAGCTGATTCACTTTGATGATCGATGTGCCCAGGGTTCCTTTATAGACATTATTTCTGCCGCAGATATTATCAGCCACGATGCGCGCCTGTTTATTTGCCGGGCCGGCCAGGGCGATAGCCACCTTGCCCTTGAATACCGGGTCTATCACTTCGATCACATCGCCCACCGCGTACACGTCCGGGTCTGAGGTACAGAGCTTCTCGTCCACCACGATATGTCCCCGCGGTCCCAGTTCCAGGCCTGCCGCCTTGGCCAGTTCCGAGTTTGGTTTCACTCCCAGGCAGAGCACGCCCAGGTCGCAATTCAGGCCGCGTCCATCGCTCAATTTTATCAGCAGCCCGTCCTCGGTTTTTTCCACGCCTGCCATTCCCACTCCCAGCTCGACGCCCAGTCCTTCGCGGCGCAGCTCTTCCACCAGGAGGTTACTCATTTCCTGGTCCAGGCTAGGCATGATGAAGTCAGCCAGCTCCACCAGGGTCACTTCCAGGCCTCGCGCCTGCAGATTTTCGGCCAGCTCGACGCCCACGAAGCCGCCTCCGGCCACCACGGCGCGCTTGGCTCCGGCTCCCAGGCTTTGTTCGAGGCGGTCCATATCATCCAGGGTCCACAGCCTATGTATGCCTGGCAGGTCCACTCCCGGGATCGGCAGCGGGCAAGGCAGCGAACCGGTTGCCAGGATCAGCTTGTCATAATTCACCTCTTTCTCGGTTCCGCTATTCAGGTCTCGCAGCCTCAGGCTTTTATTCTCTCGGTTTATGCTCAATGCCTCGCAGCGCACGCGCACATCTACGTTGAAACGCGCCCGAAACAGCTCTGGGGTCATCAGCAACAGCGATTCGCGTTCCGGGATCACCTTGCCCAGGCTATATGGCAGACCACAGTTGGCATAAGAGATATTGGCGCCGCGCTCGACCAGGATGATTTCGGCCTTCTCATCAAGCCGCCGCAGACGCGCTGCCGCCCCGGCGCCACCAGCTATGCCGCCAACTATTATTACTCGCATGATACACTCCAATATATTTCCAGTAGACTAAAAAAGCGAAAATAGAATATAATACACTAAACAAGTCAGTACAAATATATTTGGTTACAGGACACTATGCCGGGGTCTGCTGTAAGTAGTAAAACCAAATGCACGTTTTTTTTTGATATTCGGGGGCAAGGCAGTATAAGCCACGTCGAAGTCGCAAAATCTCGCCTGCCGCCAAGGCTCGTTTGACCAAACCATGACGGCTGTGATCGCTTCCCTCGAGGAGTACAGACAGATCCGCATAGGTGAACAGGTTGCCTGCAGAGTGAAACAAAAGTTTTGTCAATCGATTCATGGCCTGTTTTTGTTGGAAGTTGTCGAATAATGACTACTTCTCCTAAATGTACCACGTTTTTGCCATTGTTCCATATTTTTATTTCAACTACTTTTTCAGAGTATTCCTTTATGCTCTTAGTGCTCCTTGCACAATAAGATAGCAATCACGAAGGCACAGCAAGATACACGAAGCCACAGCAAGGCTTAAAAACTTGGTGTGGCTTCGTGTGCAGTGCTCGCTGTTTTTTACTCGAATATTCTTTGTGGCTTGCTTAGCTCGCTGTAGGGAGTGACAGCGCGCAGATATAACTTGTAGCTGGTTTCCTCGCTTTGCGGCATTTTGAAGTTAAGCTCGGCACCGCCGTCGGCAAAGACTAGCGTGCTTGAAAGCATGGCGAGCTTTTTTGCCATATAGGCGACACCCTCGCTCTCCAGACTGATACCCCAGTGCTTGTTGGCAGCCGCAGCCAAGGCGTGCAGGCCGAAAAGCGGATCGGAGCTGAGAATGCTGCGCTGGCTGCGGCTGAGGATGGCGAGCAGGTGGCGCTCGTCCATGTGCTCAGGCTCGAGACCGTCAGGCAAAGCGTAGACCCGCAGGGCGGCATAAGGGCTTTTGCGGTCCAGCCAGCGCAGGCGCAGAGCTCCCTGGCCTAAGTCGTCTGCCAGGAAGCTGATTTCGGCCTCTTTGGGCATTGCCTTGGGTTCCAGCCAGGCGCTGGCTTCGAGCAGGCTGAGCATATGCGCCGGTGAGCTTACGGTTTGCGAGAGGTCGGTCTGAGTCCAGAGGAAGTCGCTGGTGATGAAGTTGGCGGCGCAGTATTCCCAGCATTGACGCAGTGCTTTTTGCGCGCTTTCTTTTTCACTGGCTATGCTGCTCTGCGCTGCGATCATGGCCAGCAGTTTTGCGGCGGCAGCGCTGGCCCCCAGGTCGCAGACCTTGTCGCGCAGCTCCTGGCCCAGCAGTTCGGGCTGGAATGCGAAGCGGTTCCAGGCCTTGGGTTTTCCGCTGTTCGGGTCCAGTACGCGGCTGCGCAGCAGGCTATCGAGCAAGGCGGTTTTATGCGGCAGTCCTTCTTGATTGAGGCTCAGCCAGGGGGTGGGTTCCTGTTCAGTGTCTGTGCGCGGCTGCGTGCTAGGATTAAAAGCGTATCTTGCTACTGCCGCGCTAAGCATCAGGTTATGTCCTTCGCCGTTGCCCCAGAGTCCGCTTTGCGGATTTTGCAGTGCCAGGACCTGTTCGAGCAGGCTTTCGCGCCAGCCTGCTTCGAATTCCGGGCATTGTTTAAGTATACTGCCAGTGCTTTGGGCATAGCCCAGCAGTGCCAGGCCGTATTGCATATGGAACCAGTCTTTGCTGGCCTTGGCGACATATTGCCTTAGGCCGTCCAGGCTAGCCAGGTTCGGGCAGGTTTTGTTGCCCAGCAGGAAATCCCACTGTGCGGTCGGTTCCAGTCCGAAGAAGAAATGCATGGGCAGTTCATCATGGTCCGGATTGGGTGCTCTGCTGCCGCTGAGCGGGTCACAAATATCCGTCAAAGCTGGTGTGTTATTGGCGGTGGCTATTTCCCAGCTCAGAGTGCTGAACCATGCTTTGCCGGAGCCTAGCATGCTGAGGCTGAGATAGAGTCCGCCGCCCTGCGGCAGCTCGGGCAGAGCCAGCAGCGCGGGGTCGAGCATGCTGCTGAGCAGTTCGTCCTCTAGGTCGAAGCCCTCTTCACCCTCTTCATCCACACCCTTGTCGGGCACTCTGGTATTGAGCAGGGCGGGGATCTTGATTTCAATATGGTAGCAGAACCAGGGGAAGCTACCACGGGTTTTGAACAAGCTGTTTTCGCTGACGATGAGGTTGTCCAGGGCGTCTTTCAAGCTGAGCTGTAGACTGGGCGCCGCGTCCCAGAGCTGTGCCTGCTCGGCGCAGTCCTCGCCTTTGATCCAGACGAAGAAGCGCAGCTTGCGTCCTTTGAGCCTATCGAGCTGCTGCAGGCTGAGCAGCGGTTTTGGCAGTATGAGGATTTTATCGTCCTCGAGTTTCAGCACTGGGAAGCTACTGCTTTTCTGCTCGTTTTGCAGGCTTTGGTCTTCGTCCAGCCAGGCTGCGGCATCTTCTTCGCTGTCGAAAAGCCTATTCCAGGCTATTGGTGTGGCGCGGTGGTCGCGCATGCCGTGCATAAAGAAGCGCCAGGTTTGGCTTTGCCGCGTCCCGGCGTTGGCGGCTTCGCGCATCCAGAGGTTATCAGCGCGCCAAGGGCCTAGCTCGACGCTGACCCCGTCCGCGCTGAAAAATACTTCTTGGTCGTTTTCGGCCTCGTCTTCCTGGGCGAAGAGAGAGCTGCCAAGGGCTAAAAACAGGGCTAGAGCGAGTGTAAGAAAAAGCTGGCTTTTCAAAATAAGGCTCCTTTGCAAGTCTTCAGTGGTTGATTATCAGTATTTTGGACACAAAGACACACCAAGATACAAAAGCACACGAATTAGTGTTTAGTGTCTTTTGTAGTTATCCTGCTCGGTCAAGTCTTGCGCATAAGTGATTTTCGGGTTGGCTTGCTTGTTCTCTACTAATTTAACCCCGAATCTTGCTTCTTCGAGCAATTGCGCTTCATCTGTGCAGATTTTCTTTGTTTTTCGGCAAATTTTGTATGCTTCGAGCAGGATATCGCGTCGAATCACCTGCGGGGTTTCGCTGGCCCAGAGGCGATTGCGGTCCAGGCTTTGACTGATCATGCAGTTTTCATCGGCGATTTTAACCGAATCAGTGATGCGGTGTGCGGGCACTGCGGCGCCGTGTATGAGGGCGGCTTCGAGGCAGCGGCGCAGTAGCGCGGCGCTGCTTAGCGGGCGGGCGGCGTCTTGCACGGCGACAAATTCACATTCCGGGGGGAGGGCTTGCAGGCCGCGCCAGACCGAGTCGTCGCGGCTTTCGCCGCCCTGCACCAGCTTGGTGTGTGCGGCGAGTTCCGGCAGGTTTTCTTGCAGCAGTCGGCTGAAGAGCGCCTCGCTGTCGGCGGCGACCACGAGGACTATGGCTCGGGGCAGGTCTGTGGCACAGAGGTTTTTCAGGCAGTGACAGAACAGGGGCAGGCCGCGCAAAGGCTGCAAGAGCTTGTTACCCAAGCCGAAACGCTGCGAGGAACCGGCCGCGGCGACAATAAGGCCTAGCTGTGAGTAGTGATTTTTGGACACGAAGATACACCAAGGTACACAAAGAGACACTAAGGTTTGTTTAGCTATGGCCCAGCTGTTTGATGAGGACAGGGAAGCGCTGCGCGCTGAAGTACTGCTCGCTTTGGCGGCTGCTGCGGAATTTCAGCCGGGGGGAGCGCCCGTGGCAGTGGTCTATGGCGGCCACCGCGTAGAGCAGGTCTTCCTCGGCGAGTTCACGTCGATTTTGACTGGTGGCCTGTATGCGAGCCAGAGCAAGGCTTAGCGGATAGCTTAGCAGCAGCGCCTTCAGGCCTGCAAAGAAGCTTGTGCCATAGTAGGCGAAGGCGAAGAACTGCAGTGTTTCCAGGCGCAGCTCAACGAAGCGGCGCCAGACTTCCCAGAGCCGGGCCTCGGAGTGTTCCTGGTTGTCGGGCGCAAAGATGCTGTCCGGCTTGAGCTCGTAGTCGGGGTGCTCCTGGCCGAAAGCCGCGATGTTGCCGTATCCGAAGACGAGGCGGCCCAGCTGCCAGGTCTTGGCCAGGCGGGTTTTGAGTCCGGTGTCGAGCAGCTCCTCGTCGCGCAAGACATAGGCGCTGAGCATCTGGCGGAAGAAGCTTCTGGAGAAGGCGCTGAGCGGAGCTGCTTCTTGCAGCTGCAGCCTAGACTCCTCGCGGCATTTTTCCAGCAGGCTGGGCATGACTTTTTTGAGGGTGGGCAGGTCGTTGAGGAAATTGGCGCCCAGGGTCTCCCATTTGTGGACCAGGAGCATGAGGTGATTGGCGAGCTGGTCGGGCGGGCACTGGGCGGCGGTTTGCAGCTCGCGGCGCAGGGTTAGGCAGAGCAGCTCGAGGGCTGGGCGCTGCAGGCCTTGTAGCTGCGCGGCGCTGAAACCGCCGCCAAAGCGCAATTCGGAGGCCAGCTGCTCCAGGTGGCGGCGATTCTTGCTGATTAGCTCGCCTTGGTTGCGCAGGGCGGCGGGGCAGTCCAGGCGCGCCAGCACAGTGACCTCGCCAGGCCATGTGGAGGCGAAGTTGTAGGGATAGCCGCGGCAGGTGAGCGCCTTGATGTCAAAACCAAAACGGGCGTGCATCAGGCAGCGTTCGTCCTCGCCCAGAAAGACGCAGGCTCCGTCGGCACGGCGCTTGAAATAAGCGTGGCCGCCGAAAGTCTCCCAGAAGCGTCCCGGGTGCGGATTGTCCGCACCCCAGTCCAGTTGCCCGAGGCGCTCGGTCTCGCCGGCACGCAGCAGTACGCGGAAACGTCGGCAGCAAAGCCCACAGCAAATACAGCTGTGGCGCTGACTGGCAGGTATGTGGATTTTCAGAGCCGCTGGCATTGGAGTTGGGGGGGAGGACACGAAGAGACACGAAGAGACACTAAGTCACACTAAGGTAATACGGTCGAAGCCGGTATAGGGCCTGAGTACCTCGGGGACGATGACGCTGCCGTCTTCCTGCTGGAAGTTTTCCATGATGGCGCAGACGACGCGGTCGGTGAGGCCGGTGGCCGAGATGGTATGCACGAAGCCGCGGCGCCCCTCCTTGTCTTTGAAACGCACGTTCAGTCTTCTGGACTGGAATTCGGTGAGGTTGGTGTTGGAGGTCACTTCGCGGTAGCCGCCGTAACCCGGGTACCAGGCCTCGATGTCGTACTTTTTATAGCCTGGTGCGCCCATATCACCGACGCAGACATTGACAATGCGGTAGGGTATGCCCAGCTGCTGCAGAAGCGACTCCTCGCATTCCAGGCAGAATTGGTGGTATTTCTCGGATTCCTCTGGTAGGCAGAAGACGATCAGCTCGACTTTGTGGAACTGATGCACTCTGAAGATGCCCCTGGTTTCCTTGCCGTAGCTGCCTGCC
>JAAZIY010000137.1 GCA_012800625.1 Lentisphaerota bacterium | reverse complement strand
CGGCGGGCAGATCATCAGGCAATGGATTGAGCCGCCCCTTGAAAAGCTGGTCGCCCAGCGCATCCTGATGCAGCTGAAAATCGCCAAAAATACCGCTGTTGACCGCCTTTTGGGCATCCCTGGCCAAAACGATGATCTCTATATGCATAAGCTTGTTTTTGGCATATTGACGATATTGCCTCAACTCCAAGCCATTGTCGGAAAAAAATATGCGCGCGCTTTGCTCATCGAGAAAGCTTTTGCTTATTTCGCCATATTTATCGCCCAGTATACTCTCCACTTCCTGCCAGAGCGCGAGCTGCTCTTCCGGGAATGAATATTCGTAAGTCATAATGCAGGAAGAGTCCTGGTTGAAAACCAGGCTTTGCTTGATAGTCAGGCAGCCTGGGCAAAACAGGGTCAGGGCCAGCGAGCAGCACAACAAAGCTGTAGCAAGGAGCGTTTTCATTATCTTGTCCTCAATCACGAACTATATTATGTGAAACTCGTTCAGCATAAAATAGCACACCAGAGGCGGCTCTGCCAGTTTTTTCGCTTTGCCCGCCTCTTTTTATTCCTCGACCAGCCTGCTCAGACCGCGGCGCCACTTATGTTGCCTATCAAAGATACCATTATTGGCCTGGGGCTTTCCGGGGGCGTTGACAGCGCCTTTGCCGGCCATTTGCTGACGCAGGCCGGCTATCAGGTGCGCGCCTTCACCATGCTGCTAAGCCCGAACAGCAGCTGCGAAAGAGCGGCAGCAGTGGCCGCAAAACTGGGAATCCCTCACCACATACTGGACCTGCAGGAACAATTCGAGGCCAGCGTGATCAGTGATTTTGTGCGGCGCTACGCCGAGGGATATACGCCTTCACCCTGCGTCTACTGTAACCGCGAGTTCAAGTTCGGCCTCATGCTCGAAGCCGTGCTGGACTGCGGCTGCACACACCTGGCCACCGGACACTATGCCAGAGTGCATAGAGAGCAAAACGGACTGGCCAGGCTGCTGCGCGGACTGGACCCGGACAAGGAACAAAGCTACTTCCTGGCGCAATTGAGCCAAAACCAATTGCAAAAGGCGGTCTTCCCGCTGGGTGAGCATCATAAAAACCAAGTCGTCAAGCTGGCGCAAAGCCTGGGGCTGAGAAAAGAAGGACAGCCGGAAAGCCAGGACCTCTGCTTCCTGCAAGAAGCCGACTACGCCGCCATGATCGCTAAACGCAGACCAGAACTGGACAAAGAAGGCTGGATAATAGACCTGGCAGGCAATAAACTGGGACGGCACCAGGGGGCCTTCAGATATACCCGGGGACAACGCAAAGGACTGGGACTGGGCGGCGGACCCTGGTTTGTGCTGAAAACCAATATGCAGGAAAACCTGGTCATCGTCGGCAAACAGGAAAACCTGATGCAAAAAAAACTGTGGCTGGAAAAAATGAACTGGCTGCAGCATGAAGAGCTTGACGAAGTAAGCTGCATGGCGCAAATCCGCTACCGCATGAAAGCAAAGAAGGCAGTGCTGCAAAAACTGCCAGAGCAGCAGGCCGAACTGAAATTCGACGAATGTGTCTATGCCGTGACCCCGGGACAGCTGGCGGTATGCTACCAGAATGAGGAAGTCATCGCCTCAGGATGGATAATGCCGCAGTAAAAAGATGAT
>JAAZIY010000013.1 GCA_012800625.1 Lentisphaerota bacterium | reverse complement strand
TTTTTTGGCAGAAATTCTAATTTTTCTCTGCGTTTAAGTCCATTTGGTGCCCCAAAGGGGCAACCTAATGTAGCCCAGGGTAAGCGAGGCTCCGTAGGAGCCGAGCGCCACCCTGGGTAAAAGCCCCCCTCCGAATCCGGCGCCCTGTAGGGGCGCCACTAACGGCCTCTCGGTGTTATGAACTTTTTGGACGGGGGCTAATTAAATGCGCCTGGGTGCTCATCTTGGGTAAATGCAATAGGATGAAAAACCACCCTTTGGGCCTTTCTTGCCGTAAGACATTTCCCTAATTGACAAGCCGGGTTATATTTCTAGGACGACAGGCGGGAGGGCTTGCATTAATTATACGGTTGTTGAATGAGTAATATCAGTGAATTGACTCCGGCCATGCGGCAGTACCGGCAGCTGAAGGACGACTTGCCCGAAGACACCATATTGCTGTTTCGCATGGGCGATTTTTATGAGCTTTTTTTTGAGGACGCCAAGACCGCGGCCCCACATATGGACGTGGTGTTGACGGCCCGCGGCGGCGTGCCCATGTGCGGCGTGCCGCATCATGCGCTGCGCAACTATATCGCACGCATCCTCGAGGCCGGCCTGAAAGTGGCAGTGGCCGAGCAGATGGAGGACCCCAGGCTGGCCAAAGGCCTGGTGAAACGCGATATAGTCCAGATCATCACGCCTGGCACGCTGCTGGACGATAATTTGCTGAGCGCCGCCAAAAGTAATTTCCTGCTCGGACTCTGTCCCGGCAAGGAAAAATATGGCCTGGCCCTGCTGGACCTCTCCACCGGCGACTTCAGGCTGAGCGAGTGCCAGGGCAACAATGCCCTGGAGATAGAGTTGGGACGACTGCGACCCAGCGAGCTGATAGTACCCTCGGCCTGGCTGGAAAAAATGCGCGAGCAGGGCTTCCCGCCAGGACTGGAACGCGATATGCCTTGGACCGGCATGGATGACTGGCGCTTCGATGTGCAAATCTGCCGCGAAGAACTGCAAAAACACTTCGCCGTGGCCTCGCTGGACGGGTTCGGCTGCCGCGGCCTGGAGCTGGGCGTGGCCGCCGCCGGAGCGCTGCTGCAATACGTGCGGCGCAATCTGCGCCAGGACGCCGCGCATATCACCTCGCTGCACAGCTTCCAGGCGCAAGACTGCCTGGTGCTAGACCGCATCTCGCAGCGTAATCTCGAGCTTACCGAGCCTATCTTTGCCGACGCCAAGGATAACACCCTGGTCTCAGTGCTGGATGAGACGCTCACGCCCATGGGTGCCAGAATGCTGCGGGAATGGGTGCTGCGACCGTTGAGGGACAAGCCGGCCATAGATGCGCGCCTGGACGCCGTGGAAAACCTGCTCCAGGCCGTCATGCTACGCACCGAGCTGCGCGAGATACTCACAGCCGTGCGGGATCTGGAACGCTGCATCAGCAGGCTGAATGTGAGCGCCAATGCCAATGCCAGAGACCTGCAACTGCTGCAAAAAGGACTCGACGAGGTGCCCGGGCTAAAAGCCCTGCTGGCCGGTGCAAGCGCCCCGCTCTTGCTCGAACAGCGCCAGGAACTGCTCGAATTCCCCGAGCTGAACCAGCTGCTCACTGAGGCCCTGCTGGAAGAAGTGCCGGTGAGCACCAAGGACGGCGGCATGATCAAGGAGGGCTATCATGCCGAGCTTGACGAGCTGCGCCGCGCCAGCCGAGAAGGCAAGGACTGGATCGCCGCCTACCAAGTCAAGGAGCAGGAACGCAGCGGCATCAAAAACCTGAAAGTGCGCTACAACAAGGTCTTTGGCTACTTTATAGAAGTTACCAAGGCCAACCTGGAACTGGTGCCCGAGGACTACTTGCGCAAGCAGACCATGGTCAATGCCGAGCGCTTTATCACCCCGGAACTCAAGGAGATCGAGGACAAGGTGCTTGGTGCCGAGGAGAAAAGCCGGCAGCTGGAGTACGAGATATTCCAGGAGCTGCGCGAAAAGACCTGCGCATACACCGCCGACATACAGCGCTGCGCGCGCTCCCTGGCCCTGGTCGACTGCCTGGCCTCGCTGGCCGAGAGTGCCGGCAGGTACG
>JAAZIY010000136.1 GCA_012800625.1 Lentisphaerota bacterium | reverse complement strand
TCGGACGAATCGGATGAATCGGATGAATCAGTCAGCAAGTACTTAGTGTGGCTTTGTGTCCAAAATCCTGCCAGTCCAGCTTTTTGGGCGGACTCCAACTTAAACTCGTTCTGTGAATATTGTTTTATGCCTACAAGAGCTATTAGGATATTTAAGCCGCATTATGGCTTTAGTATCTTGAACCAGCAGGAAAATAAAATGAAGCTACCTATAAAGTTTGCCGTAATTACCGCACTTGTTCTTTTCAGCCTGACCACTAGGCTGGGCGCAGAACCCGCCAATGGCAAAATCAGTTTGCTTCCCGGAGCGGACAGCAGCCTCGAAGCAGCCATCGAAAGCCTGCAGCCTGACGGTGGCCTTTTGGAGCTGGGTGCCGGAATTTATCGCCTGGAGGAAACTAGCATACCTGAAAATGTCGATTTGCATTTTTTGCCCGGCGCAGTGATTGAAGTGGCTAAAAACCTGAAAATAAATGGCGGCTTGCAAGCCGGCGAAACACAAATTTTCAGCGGTCCTGGCACAGTGTCAGGAATGGTTAAAACTGCGGTGGTGTTGCCGCAGTGGTTTGGAGCCAAGGCCGACGGCATGCACGACGACACCAGGGCAATTCAACAGGCCGCCGACCTCGCACAGTTCAGCAGCGGCAAGCTTTTGCGTTTAAACCCCGGCTCTTATGTGTTCAGCGACTCAATAAACATACGTTGCAATGTGGACTGTCGCGGCACTTTGCTGCAGCGCCTGGAAGTGGACCATGAAAAAACAAAGCACAGCAATTTCACCTATGTACCATCGCATTTTGTACGCAAGGTGTTCAGGGTTAGCATAGTGCCAGACCAGCCTGCGCTAAGACTAAAGTCAGAGCCTTTTCTAGGGCTGAAAGCCGGTGACTTTAAGCTGCCCCTGGCCGGAAAAGTGGAACTTGAAGACAGCTCAGGAACTGTAGAACTGCAGGAGGGCGGTAGCATACGCTTTTTTTCTACTGACTTCTTTTCATCCAGACACAATCAATATGGCGACGAGTGGTACGACAAAACTGAAATCTCCATGTTGGTCTCCGGACGCGGTGATTTTTATCCTGAGCTAATGTACTCGTATTTGCCTCCTCCGGAAGCTGCAGAGTGGAATGAGCAGCAGCAGTACAAAAAGGGCGACTACTGCCGCCATGAGGGCAAGCTTTACAAGGCTGTTTGGGCTTCTGGGCCTGGCGCCACATTCAAGCATAACTTCAAGGGCTTGGTGCAGCTCGGTCCCAGCAAGCCCCGCCCGGGCACCACCAGCTATCCAATGACATTTGACGATGGCATTGAAGATAATATTCGTACCTGGCGGGAGGTTTACACCCAAGTTTACTATCAGCCACCTCAAGCGGCATTGAGCATAGATGGCCTAAGCATAGAGGTGAGCGTGGTCGGCTCCGACACTGAGAAGCTGCGTTTGAACAGCGGCTCAGCGCTGTCGGTAAGCCGCAGCAACACCACCTTGAACAACCTCAAGGTGTTTTGCAGCAGTCCCAACGCCACCTTGAG
>JAAZIY010000135.1 GCA_012800625.1 Lentisphaerota bacterium | reverse complement strand
CCGGCGCCCTGTAGGGGCGCCACTAACGGCCTTTCGGCATCATGACCTTTTTGGACGGGCTCTAAGTCACACGAAGGGGGAGGACACGAAGTCACACGAAGGGGGACGAAGTCAGTTTAGATATGCAGGCATGGTTCGAGTTTATGCACCTGCACCGGCATGGCTTGGCGCAGCTCTATGGACTGTATGGCAAGCAGAGCCAGATAGACGGCGGACCAGCCGGCAAGCTCGTCGCAAGGCGCGGGCTTATCCTGTAAAATGGCATCGACGAAGCCATTCAGCATATTGACGTGTCCCTTGTCAACCAGCAGGGTTTTGTCGGCGTGTTTCAGATTGTCGCAGTTCTCGCGTTGCGCCTTGCTTTTTTCCAGGAAAGCCTCAAAGCCGCCTTGCGCGCCGACTTCCGGCAGCTCATCCACTTGCAGGGGGAAGACTTCGTCTTTGGCTCCGGGTATGCCGTAGTATTTGTTTTCGACAAAGAAGTTATTGCAGAGCAGCGAGGCGTTGACAGTCATTTGGAAGGCTTCCTTGGGGTAGTCAAAGGTTCCCGTGCAGCTAAAAATAATGGTGGCGCTATCGCCCCCTTCGAACTTGATATTGATGCCGTGGCTCAGGCGCGGCGAGCCCCAGGCGAGCACCTCGACGGGTCTCTGCGGCGCGTACATCCAGCAGGCCAGGTCCAGCCAGTGGGTGGTTTCGCCCAGGATTTCACCGCCGCCGTGAAAGGGGTCCAGGTGCACTGGGCGGTAGGAGCTGCTTTCGTCCTGTATGCTCATCAGGAAATTCGAGTGTTTTTCTTCGGCGAGCAGTTCGCGCTGCAGTTCGACAAAGCGCCAGGGCTGGTGCCTGGGCTGTTCGCGCTGCTGCAGCCAGGCTTTGCGCAAAGCTTGCATGGAGGGTGCCATGCGCCGGTTCATATCGACGCAGAGCTTGACTTTGTGCCTGCGCACGGCGCGTATAATGGCCATAGCTTCCATTTCATGCAGGGCCATGGGCTTTTCGCAGAAGATATGCTTGCCTTTGGCGGCGGCGGCCTCAATAATGGGCAGGTGCGCCTCATGACTGGTGCTGATCTTGATCAGGTCAACTTCAGGGTCGTTGATGACCTTATACATATCATCAGTGGGGTAGGGCACATTGAACTGCTTGGCGGCGGCCTGAGCACGCTCCAGGGACAAATCGCAGCAGTATTTGCTTATGCAATGCGGATTGTTGGCAAAGTTCTGAAAATCCTGTGCCCAGGCAAAAGCCCCACAGCCAATAACGCCAACCACTAGTTTTCCGTCGCGCATAATATTCCTTTCGTTTTCAGTTTTGTCTAGACTTGTACAGAGTTTACTGTAAAGCAGAAAGCATGCTTAGTGTGCCTTAGTGTCCCTTCGTGTCCTCGCCCCCGTTAGGCTTTTGTCGCCGAATTTCGTTTCAGTATGTCTTTGATGTCGTCCATGATGGCCTCGGCCTGTGCTTTAGGCAGTTTCCAGTATTCGAAATTCAGGCGCAGTTTATTTTCATTGCCCGAGGGTCTGACCACGAACCACCAGCCGCTGCCGTCTTCGTTTTCGCGCAGCATTTTCAGGTCGGGGTAGCTACGTTTTTGCGGCAGGTATTCTTCTTTCAGTTTGGCGATGCCATACAAGCCGCTTTGCTTATCCTTGCAGACCCCCAGCTTTTGTATGTTTGGCAGCTTGTCGAAATGCAGCTCCAGTTCTTTCAAAGCGCTGTAGACTGCGTTTTTATGCGGCAAGTCGTAGTTGATCTCACCGCTCCACTGATATTTGCGTCTCCAGTTTTTCAGCTGCTCGCGCATGGTTTTATTGTTCTGCTGCAATTCTTTCAGTTCGGCCAGCAAGAGCAGGCTAGTGAGGAAGCCGCTGTCCAAGTAGTAGAACTCCGGATAGAAATAATGCCCGGAGTGTTCTCCGGCGAAAATCACTCTTTCGCGGAATTTTTCATCCCGCATGAGCATTTTGATTTGTCCGTGTCCCACCGGTGTGTCCAGCACTTCGACTTGTTGTTCACCGCCTTCAAAGAGTTCCTTGAGCAATTGGCTGCTGCACAGATTTCGCATCAGCAGGGGGGCTTTGGTTTTGCAGGCGCGCAGTTTGCGCTGCGCCACCAGTGCATAGACATGGGCTGGTATGATTTCCTTGCCTTTGTGGTCGACAAAGCCGGCCCGGTCGGCGTCGCCGTCAAACATAATCCCCAGGTCTGCCTCCTGAGATTTTACCTCTTTGCCCAGGCGTTTGATATGCTCTTCGAGCAGCGGGTTGGGCACGCCTTTGGGGAAATTGCCGTCCGGCTCCGGCTCCATATAGCTAAATTCGAAGCCCCATTTTTGCAGCTTGTCGGCCAACGGCTTGAATGCGACCGCGCCCACGCCGTGTCCGGCGGCGAGCACGATGCGCAGTTTTTGGCCTTGCATGGGCACGGCATCGAATTGCGCCAGGCTCAGCAGGTGTTCAGCAAACTCGCGTTTCAGGTCCAGCTCTTCGGGCACTTTAAGAGCTGCAAAAAGCCCTTCCTTGAGTTCGGTCAGGTCATCGGCACTAAAGGGGACTCCGCCGGCATGCACAAATTTAATGCCGTTGTATTCTTTAGGGTTGTGCGAGGCGGTGATCATGACGCCGGCGGCAAAGTCATTGCCATACTTGCCGGTGGCATAGTAAAGCTGTTCGGAAGAAACCAGGCCGAGAAAACGGCAGGAGCCGCCCTTGCCCGCGAAGGCGCGCATGAAAGCCAGGCTTAAATCATAGGAACCCAGGCGGGCGTCGTGCCCCAAGACGATCCGGGCAGGCAGATTGCGCTTGAGCAGCATGCCCAGAAGCACCTCGGCAAGCAGAAAGCAAGTCTCGCTGTTGAGCAGGCTGGGCCAAAGCCCGCGTATGTCGTCACGCTTGAAAATATCTTCAAGACGGGCTTGATAGGCGTCAATATTTTGCTTCGGCATGGCAGCGCTCCAGTATATATTGCGTGATAGGCGTGGGAGGCGAAAAATCTGGACTGGGTCGGTTTTTAGTTGTAAAAAGGAAAAGTCCAAGTAATGTTTATAAGATAACGCCTATTTCGGACAAGTTTTTTCCCCGCAGCCTTAGGCGTAAAAAAATGTAAAAGGGGGAGGGCACGAAGGGGGAAGGCACGCAGACACACGAAAGAGTAATATGACTAATATAAAGAGCTATGTTTGCAGCATTAGCGTGCAGCAAAGCGAGCAACTCCATTCACTTTTAAGTCAGCGTGGCTGGCAGTTTGACAGTCTGCCTTATGCGCGTTGGCGCGCACGGCATTTGAACGTGAATGTAGTCAGCTATGAGTCGGGCAAGCTGACGGTGCAGGGGGCCGGCACGGCGGATTTTGTCCAGTTCCTGCTCGAACCCGAAGTTCTCAAAGAGGCCCGTTTGGGCTACGAAAACGAGTTGGCCAAAATCGAAAACCCCGAGATGTTCGAGCCGCATGCCGGCATAGATGAAAGCGGCAAGGGCGACTTTTTCGGCCCCCTGGTGGTGGCCTGCTGCTATACTGAGAAAAAAAGTGCCGAAAAGCTGCTGGACTACGGGGTCTGCGACTCGAAAAGCATTGGCTCGGACAAAAAGATACTGGCCCTGGACGAGAAAATCCGCCTGCTTTGCGCCGAGCAGTTCAGCCTGGTCTGCATAGGGCCGGAAGCATACAACCGTATGTATGACTCATTTGCCAATCTTAATCGGCTGCTGGCCTGGGGACACGCCAAGGCTCTGGAGAATCTGCTGGAAAAACAACCCGATTGCCGTAAAGCCATTTCCGACCAGTTTGCCCGCCCGGCCCTGGTGCAAAATGCGCTGCGCGAGCGCGCCCGGAAAATCAAGCTGGTGCAACGCACCAAGGCCGAGAGCGATATCGCAGTGGCGGCGGCCTCCATCCTGGCAAGAGCAGAGTTTGTGCGGCGCATCGCGGCTCTGGAGCAGACCTACCAGGTGAAGCTGCCCAAAGGCGCCGGCGCGCCGGTGCTCAGAGCCGGACGGGAAATAGTCAAGCAGAACAAAGCTGATATCCTGCCCAAAATCGCCAAGATGCATTTTAAGACCGCGCAGCAAATCCAATGAGCCGGCTCCTCGGCTTGAAAATTCCATTTTTGAGCGATATGCCTCGCCGTTTTTTGTGGGCAAAAGCGGTTTTGGCTGCTGCCACTCAGAAGCCTGCCTATTTGCAACTGGCAACTAGCGTATTACATTTGTATGTCTGCGTGTGCCTTAGTGTGGCTTACTGTGCAAAGCGATTCTTTAACATAGTTATTAGACCTAAAAACGGGAGTTTTCATGAGCAGAAAAGTCAAATATGGCATCATCGGCACCGGCGCCATTGCCAAGATGCATGCCGACGCCCTGGCCTCGCTTGAGAAGGCAGAGCTGTTTATGGTTTTTGACACCGTGCTCGAACGTGCCCAGGCTTTTGCCCAGGAGCGCGGCTGTCTTTATGCCAGCAGCCTGGAAGAGCTGCTGGCCTCCGGAATCGATGCGGTCACCATCGCCACGCCCAGCGGCTTGCATGGCAGCTGCGCCATACCTGCGGCTTTGGCCGGAAAACACATACTCTGCGAAAAGCCGCTGGAGGTCAGCGTCAGCAAGGTGAATGATATGATACGCACTTGCGAGACGCATAACGTCAGGCTCTCGGCGGTCTTCCAGGCGCGCTTTAGCGAATCGGTGAGGCTTATTAAGACGGCTGTGGACCAGGGGCGCTTCGGGCAGCACGTGCTGGGCAGTGCCAGCGTGCGCTGGTATCGCAGCCCGGAATACTACGCCAATGCCGGCTGGCGGGGCACTTGGGAGCTGGACGGCGGCGGTGCCCTCATGAACCAGGGCATACATACCGTGGACCTGCTGCTGCACTTCAATGGGGACCCGCGTGAAGTGACCGGTCGTTTCACCAGGGTAAAGCACAAGGGCATAGAAGTGGAAGACACCGTGGTTGCCATGGTGCAGTTCAAAAACGGCTCGCTGGGAACCATCGAGGCCAGCACCGCCTGCGCGCCGGGATTCCCGCGCCGGGTGGAGCTTTCCGGGACCGGCGGCAGCGTTATCCTTGAGGGAGACGAGATCAAACGCTGGGAGTTTATCGAGGAGCTGCCCGAGGACGAGCAGATACGACAGTTTGGCGGAAAACCGAGCAAGGTGGGCGGCGGCGGCGCCGGCGATCCCATGGCCATCTCCAGCGAGGGGCACCGCAGGCAGTTGTACGAACTAACCGAAGCTATACTGGGCGGGCATCACCTGACCGCGCCAGGCTCGGAAGGCAAACGGGCGGTAGAGCTAATCTGCGCTGTCTATGAATCTGCTAGAACCGGTACATCAATACATTTCCTGTAATTGGGTTCCTGGGGCTGAAAGCCCTTTTTAGGGCGCTAAATCGTCCGATGGTACACCAAGGCGCACCAAGGCACAACAATCATGAAACTAGACCCCCACAACGGCCTGGCTCTGCCCTGCTTTGTCGACGATGTGCAGAAGCAGGAGGAAGCACAGAGCCAGATGCAAGAGCTTACTGCGCTCCTTGCTCAGAACAATATCTACGGCCTGGACTTGGACTCGCCCTGGCTGGGCAAGGTATTGGCGGCATATCAGCAGCCGCACCGGCATTTTCACACCCTGGCACATCTGGGCAGTGTCTGCGAGCTGATCCAGGAAAATGTGACTCAGTGTGCCGAGCTGCGCGGCAAGCTGCTGCTGCTCGCCTTGTTTCACGACGTGGTCTGGGTGCCGCAGGGCAATGACAGCGAGGACCAGTCGGCGGCGGCCTTTGACTTCGTGGCCGGCCACTATAATCTGCCTATTCCCGTAGCCGACCGGCAGGAGCTGCGCGCAGCCATCTTGTCCACCAAGGAGCAAAGTGCCGAGAATGAGCTGGGTAATCGCTTTCACGAGTTTGACTGCCATGTTATCTTGAATGGCAGCCCGGTGGACCTGCTGGCCTACGAGTTCCAGATTTTCCGCGAGTTCCAGTATCTGAATATGCTGGAGTACCGCAAGGGGCGCCGGGAGTTCTTCTCGCGCTTCAGCCGCAGATTCCCGCAGTGCAGGAACAATATGAGCTTCCTGATCGAATATCTTGAGCGCCGCCGCCCGCGCGTGGGTATCTACGGCGGCACCTTCAACCCTTTCCATATCGGGCATCTGTCGATTTTGGAGAAGGCCGAGCAGATGTTTGACAAGGTCATAGTCGCGGTGGGCATAAATCCCGCCAAGCAGATCAAGCGGGACCTGCACATCGAGAAAGACCTGCCCTTTCATGAAGTGGTGTATTTTGACACACTCATGGTGGATTTCGTCGAACTCGAGTCCGCCTTTGCCGATGTCACCCTGGTGCGCGGCCTGCGCAATGGCTACGATCTGGACTACGAGATGAACCAGCTTTGCTTTATGCAGCAGATGATGCCCAATATACGCACGGTATATCTGCCCTGTGACAAGCAGCTCGAACACGTGAGCAGCTCCGCGCTTAACAGCATGGCGACTTTTAACGTGCGCGGCAGGGACAGTATCTACTACCCGAAAAAATTCCACTACTACGAATGTTCCATAGAAGAATTGTTTGCCTGAGTTTCAGGCCTATTGCAAAGGAGCCTCTATGTCAGCCCCCTATCAACACATGGTGTTGGACTACTATGTCGAGAAGCTGAGAAAAAACCGGCAGGCCCGCCGCGAGCGGCTCGCCTCGCTCACAAATGCCGCCGAGGCCAGAGCTTACCAGGACAAGGTCGCCGAGGCGGTAGCCCAGGCCTTTGCCGCTCTGCCCGAAAACAAGCAGCCGCTCAGCCTGCAATGCAGCGGCAGCTTGAACTGCGAAGGCTATCGCCTGGAGAAGCTGCTCTTCGAAAGCCGTCCCGGATTTTTTGTCAGCGCCCTGCTTTATGTGCCTGAGGCGGCCAAGAAGGCCAAGGTTCCCGGCGTTATCGCCCCCTGCGGGCATTCGAAGGAGGGCAAAGCCAGCCCGGTCTACCAGGGCTTTGCCCAGCGCCTGGTGAAGAATGGCTTTATGGTGCTGGCCTTCGACCCCATACACCAGGGCGAAAGAGACCAGTATGTCTTAATGAAGGATGAGCCTGAGGAGGATTTTCCGGGGCTTTGCGGCGCGCACAATCATATGGGAAGGCAACTCGAACTCTGCGGCGACAATTTTGCCTGCTGGCGCCTGCATGACGGACAGGTGGCGCTTAGCGTATTGCTGCAAAGGCCGGAAGTCGATAGGCGGCAGGTGGGCGTCACGGGCAACTCCGGCGGCGGCACGCTGAGCCATTGGCTCTGGGCCACAGACCGGCGACTGAGCATGGCGGCGCCGAGCTGCCACCTGACCACCTGGCTGGGCGACCTGGAAAATGAGCTGCCCAGAGATGCCGAACAGTACCCGCTGGGTATCCTGGCCCCCGGCCTGGAACTGGCCGACCTGATGCTGCTGCGAGCACCCCAACCCGCCATTATGCTGGGGCAGAAATTCGACTTCTTCGAGAGACGCGGCTTCATCGAGGCCTGGGATGATATGCAGAAATTCTATGGCTTGTTCGAGGCTCAGGATAAGGCCGCCATGTTTATGGGGCCGACCACGCACGGATACTCCGAACACAACCAGCAGGCCATGCTGGAGTTTTTCTGCCGTCAAGTGGGCAAGGAGCCGCTGGCGGTGGAAGTCAGCGCTTTGCCCGAGGAGGAGACCTGGGCCAGCCCCCAGGGAAAAGTCCTGCTGCTGCCCGGCGCCAAGGCTATCTCCGAGCTGATTGGGCAAAAAGCGCAGAGCCTGGCGGCGCAGCGCCCCAGGCTGAGCGCGGCGGAAATGTCGGCAAAGCTGGCTGAACTGCTGCAGCTGGCGGCGCGCGAGGGCCTGCCACACTATCGCATCCCTCGTGCCAGGGTCTGGCAAGTCAAGGGCGAAGAGCAGGTCTGGGCTCGATATGCAGTGGAGACCGAGCAGCCCGGCATACGAGCCATTATGCATAAAAATGTGCGCGAGGCTGGCAGATACCACACTCTGGATGTACAAAAAAGCAGCTGCGTTTATCTGCCGGACCTGGCCAGCGCCTGGGATATCGAGAATAATGCGTATTTGCAAGGGCTGGCAAAGCAAGAAGAGCTGTATGCCATAGACCTGCGCGGCATGGGCGAGTCCAGACCGGATGACGGAAGCCTGGGAAATGCAAAGGAATTCCTGCAAGACTACGGCATTGACTACATGATGCACGGCTACGGACAAATGCTGCGCCAAAGCTATCTGGGACGCAGGGTCTTTGACCTGCTGCGCTGCCTGGACCTGCTGGCCGCCGAAGGAGCCGAGGAGTTTGTTCTGCATGGCAGAGGGCAGGGCGCGGTTATCGCCGCCTTTGCCACACTGCTCGAACCGCGTATTGCCAGCGTTACACTGGTAGATAGCCCGGCCTCGTTCGCCGAGTGGACCGAGGACCCGCTGAATAAATGGCCCGGCGCAATGCACCTATACGGCATACTGAAGTTCTTCGACCTGCCAGACATCATCCGGGAGCTGGGAAGCAGAGCGCAAATACATAGCCGCTGGAGTAAAAGAAGGCAGACCTGAGGCTGAAAATCGGACGAATCGGACGGATCGGACGGATCATTTTATCGGACGGATCGGACGAATCGGACGAATCGGTTAACACTACAGAAAGATAGCACACATGAGTAAAGTCAAGCTTCACATTTTAGGCAGTCTTTCGGGCACTGAGCCTTTCGAGGGACGCACGCATACCGCTTTTATCATTGAGGCGGGCCAGTATCTTTATCAGTTTGACGCCGGCGAATGCTGTTCGCGCAGCGCGCATCTCATGGGCTTGGACTTGCTCAAATTGCGCGCCGTGTTTATCTCTCATCCGCATATGGACCATGTGGGCGGCCTGGCCAACCTGCTTTGGACGCTGCGCAAGCTCACCAATGTGCAGCTGCGCAACATCGAGAACCTGGTCGAGGTCTACACCCCCTCGCTACAGCAATACCAAGCCATATTGGCGCTTTTGCGCTATACCGAGGGCGGCTTCAAATGTAGCTTTGAGCTGGAAGGCAAAGCCATGCAAGAGGGCTGCGTGTTCAAAGACGAGGCCATCGAAGTTAACGCCGAGCCTAATACGCACATGGAAAAAGACGAAAATGGGCGGCACCAGTCATATTCGTTCCAAATCAAGGTGGCAGGCAAAAAAATCGTTTATTCCGGAGACGTCAGCGGACTGGCCGATATGCGACCCTACCTGGCCGATTGCGACCTGCTTATGATGGAAACCGGACACCATCACCCCGCCGAAGTCGCCGCCGAACTGCGCCGGAACCCGGACTACAAGGTGAAAGAACTCTTGTTCTTGCATCACGGACGCCGTTTCCTGGACCACTACGAGGAAACCTGCCGCCAGACCGAAGAGGCCTGGGGTAGCTTGCCTATTATCGCTGAAGACGGCATGAGCATAGACTTGAACTGAGCAGTTTGTAGCGCAGAACT